>NZ_JBHYIG010000069.1:4500-34451 GCF_042740015.1 Streptomyces sp. NPDC059037 | reverse complement strand
TTCCCGCTCACCAGCGGCCGCCTTGTGTTTAAATTGGGGGCTGCGGCGTCAGATTAAGTGATGGAGACCCCCCCCCCAACCCCGTCCCGCGACGGGGCCAACCTGAAGGGCAGGGATCGACGATGCTGCGACCAATCAGATGGACGACCCGGGGTGGGCTCCTCGTAGCCGGAGCAGTCGCCGCCCTGCTGGCCGTCGCTGCGCCCGCAACCGCCGGCTCGGCAGCACTCTACTGCGGCGCCGGCCGCGGGCCGACAGCCGAGGTCGCGGTCCAGGGCGCGATCGACGACGCCCAAGTCTCGGCGAGCGGGGACGGCAGGTTCCAATGTGAACTCGAGGGTGAGCCCCAGGTCTTCGAGGTCTTCGACGACCCGAACTACGGCCACATCTTCCGGGCAAGCGTGACCATGTCCTGCGAGTGATCTCACCGATTGCTGTGTGCCCCGGCGCGCGATCGTCGGGGCACCATTCGGAGCATGCGCGGTGAGGTGCGGCCGTGTTGGCCCTGGAAGTGGGTCCACCAGACAGGCGCACCTCCTGCAGGGACCAGCTCACTGGCACGGACCTTCGAGTTCATGGGTTGCACGTGACCTTTGCTGTTGACCATGTATGCACCGTCGCCGACCTCTCGGTCGGGCTTCTCCGTAGCCGGTGCGACCACCTGCCGTGCACTGCCAACGGGCGGCTCCATCTTGCGTGATACATCCAGCATTGCGGCGAGGATCTCGGTCCACAGCACGCTCGAGGGCAGTCGGCACGCGGCCACGGCCCAGACGAGAAGTTCGCGTACAACGTAGGCCAACTCGCCGCGAAGCCGCTCTCCTTGTGTGCCGCCGACGTAGGTCACCCGCCCCGGTGAACCGCGGGATGCGGCTGGACTCGCCTCGCGGGGCGTACTCCCAAGTGTCTTGGTCGGGCGATGGCTTCCGATCACGCTCGTCCGGTGGTCTTGCAGCCCCGTCCGGCATCTCGCTTTGCGAGCTCATCAGACGCCCCCACGTCGGCGTGCCTCAACTCGATGTGGTCGAAGGGAAGCAGACCCCGGAGGCGCGCGATTGGGAGGGCCGGCTGCATGTCCGGAATGCGGCCGCGGTCGATGAGAAGGGCAAGGATCCCGGTCGGCGACAGCAGCTCATCCCAGTCGGTGGCGTTCGGCCAGGTCACCGGTCTCCAATCCGTCACGGCAATCACCAAGCCGAACGAGTCCGGGACCCTCCGTCCGGAGCCGGCCCCCAGACCGGCAGCCCGTTGCATTGATCCGAAGACGGGCTGTGTCAGTCCGGGCGCGGACTCTGACGTCTCCGGCGGTTCTTCAGCGACGGGCACTTGAAGGGAGACGTGCGAGTCGGCGCGCAGCTGAACAGTCCGGCCGAGTCGAGAGGCGGACCTCACCGCTTGTACGAGAGCAGGGTGCGAGTCCGGGTAGGACTGACTCCCGGGCGCCGCAGTCACGACGACGGCTTCCTCTGATCGACTGTATTCAACGATCAACCCGACAACAGCCTGCGCCAGCCAGCCCCCGCCTGAATCTCCGCGGCAGCGCAGAGGGTGAGTACTCGGCATCGTCCGGCCTCCTCCTGCAGAGACTCTCTGTCACTGGAAGAAGCCGGAATCCGCTGGTTCTTTAGACATGGCCCGACGCAACTGTGCCGGGTCAGTCAGTGCTGCGGCAGCACCCTTCCGCGGTGAAGGCCGTTTGCCGTGTTCTTGAGTTGCCTGGTCAGCCACTCCTGCCATGAATCCGGCAGGCTGACCAAAACAGGACGCAAGTGCTGGCCATCTTCGCTTGTTGACAGCCCGCCAACTGAAGGGGGCGGCGCCACGAGTGCGCGCGCAGCTCAGGTTGAAACGCTCGCTTGGCATGGAACGAGGCTTCGGCAGGGAGCGGTGCAAGGCTCGGAACACAGTGGAGCGGGCCATCGGAAAGCTGATGTGCCTCAGAGCTGTGGCCACGCCGTCGGCGCCGCAAGCTCGGTGATCGCCCAGGCCACTTCCTCGGGGCGGCTCCCTGACCACAGTGCGCCCAAAGCAATGACACGCCGGTGCCTCGCGCAGCAACCGCCACCGGTCGAACCCGACTACTAACCAACGGCGGACGCCACACCAACTCAGCAGGGCCCGGGCCGACTTGATGGTGCACGCGGGGCGCCTACCCCCGGCCGGGCGACGGATGCCCTTCTGAATGTCGCTTGACGTCACGGATCTCTAGGGGCCGCCGCGGCCGTGGGGGCTGAATCAAGGCTGGTATCGCTATGAGCAAGGACCTGGAGCAGGTGGCGCAGTTGAGGGCTGGGCGGTCCCGGCCGGACGGCCAGCGACGTAGGGAGGGCGGGCTCGGCCAGGGGACGCAGGGCTACCCGTGGGAAAGGCGGTAGCCCGACCACGTCATAGAAGACGGTCCAGGAGGGCGCGCTGGTACCGATCGCGGTGAGCGTCTCCTGGAAACTGGTGAACGGCGGCCCCAGAAGCGGTTCGGCCCCGGCTGAACGGAGAGCGCCGGTGATCAGATCGTGGAACGGCGGATTGTTCTCCTGCGGCGCGAGACGCAGCGGCAGATCGGCCAGCTGCTCCAGGCGCAGGATCGGCTCGGCCGCCAGCGCATGGTTGTCGGGCAGGGCCACATACAGCGGATCGCTCCACACGGGCAGGAGTTCAAGACCCGGTGCCTGGGGCAGCGCCCGTACGAAAGCGGCATCCAGCTGACCGGAACGCACTGCGGTCAGCCGGTCGGCGAGAGCCAGGCGCCGCAGTCGGACTTGGAGCCGAGGCGCGGTGGCCGACAGCTCGTTCAGCAGGCGGTAGATCCGGTCGCCGGGGCCATGGACGCTGCCCAGGCGCAGCAGGCCGTCGTCGCCGGACGCGATGTCGGCGGCCACTTGGCGGGTGCGGCGCGCGGCCACGAGCACGGCTTGCGCCTCGGGCAGCAACCGCTCACCGGCGCCGGACAGATGCACATGGCGGGTGGAGCGCTCGAACAGCACCACCCCAAGCTCACGTTCGAGGCGGCGGATCTGCTGACTGACCGCTGACTGGACGATGCCGAGACGCTCGGCGGCACGTCCGAAGCCGCCCTCCTCGGCAACGGCCACGAAGTACTGCAACTGCCGCAGCTCCACATGCCCCTCCGATTGATCGCGAACGGTGATTTCTACAGGCGACAACTGCTTCTGGTTCGCAGCTTCTTCCCCGGTTGGAATGGAAGCCGGTCACAGGAGATCTGCGAGAGGAGCAGAGAAAATGGTTCGGGACGCTGACAACACCCGAGACGCGCTGATCGTGCGGTCTGAGGAGGCCGAGCATGTGCCACTGCCGCATGGCGGAGGCTTCCGGTTGCTGGCCGATGCTGGCGCAACCGGTGGCGCGCTGGGCGCGAACCGCTTGACCCTCGGCGCGGGCGCCGACGGTGCCAGGCCGCATTTTCACGTGCTGTCGTCAGAGCTGTTCTACGTACTCTGCGGCACGGTGGAGTTCTTCCTGGACGGTGAGTTGACATCCGTGGGACCAGGTGGGCTGGTCGTCGTTCCGCCAAGAATGCCGCATGCCTTCGGCGCCGCCCCCGGTTCCACCGCCGACCTACTCGCGGTCCTGACCCCAGGCATCGAACGGTTCGGCTACTTCCGCGCTCTGGGACGCATTCAGCACGGCCTGGACTCCTTTGACAGCCTCAAGGCCGAGCAGACGCGCTACGACGTGCACTTCCTCGACGCCGCGGCCTGGCAGTCAGCACGGACCGGCTGACGGGCCCCGCCCCTCCCGGCTGCTGCGCCCCATCATGCGGAGGAGGCGATCCTGCTCGGACGTAACTGGCGTCGACGCCTCCGCAGGGGATCCGTAGTAGCGGTTGCCGTCCGTGATCGGGCTTTCGCTGACGCCGTGATAGATCCACTCGAAGTTGTGGAGAATCCAGTGCACCGTGCGCGGGTTGAGTCGTTCGTCGAGCTGTGCCGCTCGGGCGAGATCCCAAGTGTGGGTGATCGCGTCCACGACGTACAGGCCAAGCAGCTGGCGGCCAGGAACGGGACCGAACGGGTAGTCGACTATCCCGTCGAGCGCGTCGGCGGCATGGAACGCCGCACGGCAATCGGCCACCGCATCCCGGTAGGCGGTCACCAGGTCGCCGCTGAGCATCTCCTGGTCCAGGTTCGCCATGAACTCCGCACTGCTGCCACCGCGTAGGAGTGAGGTGTAGATGCGGCTTCCCTGGATCATGTGGTTGGCCAACTGGCGCACGTTCCATTTCGACCCTGCTGAACGCCTCGGCGATCTGCCGCACGGTCAGCTCGTCGCCAGCGATCTCGATCTTCTTGCCGATGAACTCGGTCGGCTTGTCGAACGCGTCCGCGGCGATCCGGCCGATGTCGACCAGCGCGATCATCTGCAGCGAGGTGTCCGCGGCCAGCGCGATCGAACCGACCCGCTCGCCGTTCTTTGCCTCCGGCACCATGTACGGCCAGTTCTCCATGAAGAACACCGGGCGCAGCACCGTCGCGGGCACGCCGATGGCATCGATGTGTGCCTCGATCTCCGCCTTGCTCTCGAAGTGCGCGACGCCGGACTTGCGGTCGGCGGCGCCCACGGAGCTGTAGACCAGGTGCGCGACGTCTGCGTCTGCGGCCGCGTCGGCGACGTTCTTGCCCTGCCGCACCTCGACTTCGGGGTGCGGGTCGGCCATGTCGGCTGGCTGCACGCTGAAGATGCCGTGTACGCCCTGTGCCGCCGTGCGCAGCGACTGAGCGTCGTCGAGGTCGCCGGTGACCAGTTCCGCGCCGAGCGCCTTGAGGTCCTTGGCTCGCTGCTTGTCCGGGTCACGGGCGAGGGCGCGTACCCTCCAGCCGTTGTCGAGCAGCCTGCGGGCGACGGCGCCGCCTTGGCCGCCGGTCGCGCCCGTGACCAGAACGGTCTTGTTGTTCGGCATGACGGAATCCTTCCGTTGAAGATCAGCCGCGTGAGCGGTGGGGGGTGGGCAGCTGTCCCGCGACGATCGCGGCGAGCGCGAGCGCGAACCCTAGGAGTTGGACTGGACCGAAGGTCTGGCCGAGCACGACGGCGCCGAGCACCGCAGCAACCAGCGGTGAGAGCAGGACGAGAACAGCGACCGAAGTGACGGGCAGCGTGGTGATGCCGCGGAACCACAGGACGTAGGAGATCAGTCCGCCGACCAGGCCCATCCAGAGGTAGCCGAGGGCGGCGGTCAGGTCGATGGCGGGAGGTGTCCCCTCGGCCAGAAACGTTATGGGCAGCAGGAACAGCCCTCCTGCGGTGAGCTGCCAGCCGGCGAAAGCGGTGGGACCGGCCTCGGGAGGGCGTCCCCAGCGTTTGGTGAGGGTGATTCCGAGCGCCATGGACGCCGCGCTGCCGAGGGCCGCCAGGATCCCGACGTTGTCGAATGCCGCGCTCGGCCCGATCACCACCAGGCCGACGCCGGCCATGCCGACCAGTCCCCAGGCGAGGCGCCAGGCGGATAGCGCCTCGTGCAGGACTGCCACGGCCAGGAGGGCGATGATGAGCGGTTGGGCCGCTGCCAGGGTCGCGGCCACGCCTCCCGGCAGGCGTTCGGCCGCGAGGAACAGCAGCGGGAAGGGGAGGCCGATGTTCAGCACGCCGAGCGCCGCGGCTTTCCCCCACCACCCTCCGCGCGGCATCGTCCGGGTGAGCGCCAGCGCGATCAGGCCGCCGGGCAGTGCTCGCAGGAGTCCCGCGAACAGGGGGTGTCCTGGGGGGAGAAGCTCGGTGGTGACGATGTAGGTCGTGCCCCACGCGATGGGGGTGAGCGCGGTCAGCACGGTACGCGGCAGATGTCCACGAGGACCATCGCTGACGGTCCCGGCGGGGACTCTCTGTGTTACTGGACTGGTCATGGGTGCAGTCTCATCGGGCGGCGATCAATGAGTCCAACACATGTTTGTCATCTTATTGATCGCGATAGGAGATGGATTCATGGAGCTCCAGCAGATGCGCTATGCCGTCGCCGTCGCCGAGATGAACAGCTTCACCCGGGCTGCCGAGCGGTGTCTGGTCGCAGTCCGCTCTCAGCCACCAAATCGCGCGCCTGGAGAAGGAGTTGGGCACGAGACTCTTCGAGCGCACCAGCCGCCGGGTGCGGCTGACACACCGGCCGGTGCGGCGTTCCTTCCCGCACCGTGGCGGGCATGGCACTGACCGCCGCGCTGCTCAGCGGGCACGACGCGCGCCCGGGACGTCTGTCCTGGCTGGGTCTTCCGCCGCGACCGCACTGCTCAGCATCGACGAGACGGTCTCGTTGCACGAGCGCCTCGGCGAGGTCGGCCGGTCGTGGAAGGAATGGGCAGGGGGCTCGCTGCCCATGCACGCCTGGGTGCTGCCCGGCGCGGTCCTCACGGCGGTGGCACCGTATGCGCCGTGCTGTGGGCGCGGAAACTCCCGCGTGACCTGCGGTCCGGGCTCCTTGCCGCACTGGCGGTCTATCTGGGCGGCGCGTTGCTGACCGAGGCGCTCAACGGCTGGGCGCACGCGAACGGCCACAGCACGGTGCTGATGCTGGGAACGATCGTGGAGGAAGGTTTGGAGATGAGCGGCCGCCTTGTCGCCCTCGCCGTCCTCTGCAGGTACGTGGTGCTGGAGCAAGATCCGGCGTCCGGGCGCGCGCTGGTCCGGCTGCGGGACGACTAGCTGGGCCAGACGGCGGGCGGACCCACCAGACACAGAAGCCGGCCGAAACCGCGGTGAGGCCGAGGTAGAGCCCGGCCTCGGTCCACTGGAGAGTCCAGAGTGGTCGGCCGGCTGGCCGGCTGTGTCGACAGTTTGCTGGGAGAGAACCCAGGCTCCCGACTGTCCGAAGTCCACCTCTCGGACGGAGCCGACGCCGATGTTCACCGGCTGCGCCTCGTTGAATGGCAGCGTGACCTTGATGGAGGGGGCGAGGCGCGGTCGGCCCCACAGGGGCATGGCGAGTTGGGCGGCAGCCAAGACCGCGAGGGTGGCAGCCATGGCCGGCACGGTGCGGCGCATGAGGACGCCGACGGTGACGCCGAGGGCGAAGCCGAAGGCTGCGTACGCGATGAGGGCCACGCCGCGCGCCGAAGACCAGGGGGGCGATGCGCGGGTAGAAGGGGGCGTCGCCTGCGCCCCCGCTGCTGACGGTTTCGTCGATCGGTCCGCTCCACCACGTCACCGCGAGAGAGGCCAGTGCGGCTGCGGGGTCAGGAGGGAGGCTGCAGCCGCCGCCACAACGGGGTGTACGACCGCGGCGGGTCGCCCGCAGGCCGCGGCCCGGACGGGCGGGGTGGGTTGATGCTCATGGGCGTACTTTCCACTGTCCCGGAAAGTGACGCGACCCGGCCCGGCTAAGGTTCCCGACCGTAAGCCCCGTGCTGCAGGGGCCTGGCGATCCACCCGTGCTCGACGAGCGCCTTCCCCAGCGGGTTCCGGTGGTCCTCGCCGGCGCATCGCGTCGGCGCCAGGGCGCCGCGATTCCAACGCGAGCCTCGCCCGTTCTCCGCTTGCCGTACTCACATGGCCTTCGCAGGTCGAACCTGCCCACGCCTGGAGATGAGTGCGCATCACATAGCCCAGCAGTTGGCCGATGACACCGCCCTGCCTCCACCGCTTCGAAGGTTTACCTGCGGATGAGCCCGCTCGGGGGCGTCCGCCACGACTCTTCCAACAGTGCGGGTTTCGAGTCAGGAACCAGCCAATACCAAGCGCAGCCGATGAGTTGTGACGACGGAGGATCCGCTTGTCGCGCAGCAGCGACCGGTACAGGGCGGCCCGTTCCGGCAGGTCGCACGGGGATCTGCCGGTCGGCGACGCCGAACGCGCGCAGCAGCATCCGCAGGGCGTCACCCGCGCCGACCGGGTGCGCGGACATGCCGAAGAGGCTGACGAAGAACACCCCGCCGGGGAAGCTCGGCCGCTCGGCGTGCGCGGCCCGCACCGCGAAGGTGGTCTTGCCCAGGCCCTCCGCACCGGTGACGACTCCCACCACGAGGACCGCCGGGTGCCAAGTGTGTGCCGCCTCGACGTGCAACTTCCGCGCCTGGGAGCGGGGTTGGACGGCACGCGGGGCCGTCCTCATCACCGACACCCACTACGGCCCGCTCGACCGTGCCCGCTGGTCGGCGCGGGCCTGATCGTTGGGTTACATGGAGGCTGTGGCTCCTGCTGGGTTCCGAGGTCCGACCACAAGCGCCGGCTGGCAGCGTCAGTGTCGCATTCACTCGAGGTCGAGCACCGAGGGCGGAAGGACAGGACGGTAGTCAGGACTGCTGTGCGCACGCCGTATGCGACGGGAGCGTAGCTTCATGCCGCCGGAGACCAGAGCTCGAACGGGAGCAGATGTCTTGCGGGCCCCGCCCGCCTGGCGCAGCGGCTCGTCGAGGAGTGCGTCCGCGACAGTACGGATCAGAGGGCTGAGTGCGGCGGGGAAGCGGTTGGCAAGGAGGTCTCGGGTGGCATTCCACAGTGCTGAGGCTTCCGAAGTCGCGGAGAATCGGCTCTGCTCGTGACGGTCCGTCCGTTCCGCGAACTCGTCCCACGTCGCAGGGACTTGACGTATGCCCATGCGCTCGGCCAGGCCTCGGTAGAAGAGGTGAGAGGCGGTCTTCTCCGCCGTGGTGGTGGGCCGCCAGGCGTAGGTGTCGCACCACCGCATCGGGGCGATGTCGAAGCAGGCCAGAACGTACAGGAACGAGTCGTTGGAGATCGCCCAGCGGGAGTGGATGTGGTTCAGGGCAGCCACGGTCTGTGCACCCTGCTCGCTGTCCAGTCCGTGACGGAACAGGCGGTACATCATCTGCCCGGTCGCCTTGGCACGCAGCTCGGTCTGACCGGTCATCCGTCCGGTGACAAGGTGATGGCCCGGGACTCGAAGGCGCGCGATCGCGGAACCATGACTGTGCGACCAGCCGCCTGGGCTGCATTGGTGGGGTTCGCCAGGAAGGGGCGGCTTTGTTGATGAGTCGCGAGAACACCTGTCGCTCAGCGCGGAGAGCGCCTTCTTCCACGGGCGGGTGATGTCATTGAGATTCGAGAGCGCCTGGATTCTTACATCAGGACCACTGTTGCGCTTGGCGCGACGCAACCTACGCAGCCAAAGGGGTAGCGGCGGAGTGTTGTGATGCTTCCGGTGCCGCCAAGTAGCGAAAGCCCCCACCGCGGGCTTGAGTTCTAGGTTCTGTCCGGCGGATCGTGGTCGGAGCCATAGCCGCATGGCTGCGGTGGTGACGGTGCCCTGAAAGACGTAGGCCCTCTTGTCGTAACGGGTGGCGACGGCCCTGGAGTTCTTGAGCCGGTTGATGGTTCTCTCGATCTCGTTGCGGCGTTTGTAGATCACGCTGTCGAAGCCGGCGGGTCGGCCGCCTTTGCTGCCACGCCGTTTGCGGTGGGCCCGTTGGTCCTTCGGCTCCGGAATCGTGTGCTTGATCTGGCGTCTTCGCAGGTAGCGGCGGTTTCGGCGTGAGCTGTATGCCTTGTCGCCGCTGACGTGGTCGGGCCGGGTGCGCGGGTGTCCGCCCTGGGGGCGGGGAACGCGGATACGGCTGAGGACCTCGATCATCTGTGGGGTGTCACCGCACTGACCAGGTGTGACGAGCAGGGCCATGGGGCGGCATCCGCCTTCGCCTGCGAGGGGGATCTTGCAGGTCAGGCCGCCCCGGGACCGTCCAAGTCCCTCGTCGGGGCGATGGGTTCGGGGCGGCGTCCCTTTTTCGGGACGTGCGGCTTCCTCTTGCGGGCACCGGTCGAGTGCTGATGAGCACGGCAGGACGTCGAGTCCACGCCGACCATGCTCCAGTCGATCCGGCCGGTCAGGTCGGATCGACTGGACAGCCGTGTGGATCTGGTCCCACGTGCCGTCCGCCGACCACCGCCGGTGGCGTTCATAGACGGTCTTCCAACTGCCGAAACGCTCGGGCAGGTCACGCCACGGTATGCCGGTGCGAACCCGGAACAGGATCCCGTTAATCACCGAGCGGTGGTCGTTCCACCGGCCGCCGCGCTGCCCAGACGAAGGCAGATGCGGCTCCAGCCGCACCCACTCCGCGCTCGTCAGATCACCCCGCCCCAGCTGTCAGTGCCCGTTGATAACGTGCGTCGTCCAGTCGTGGAGTTCATGAAGGGACAGGGTACGTGCGGAATGTGACATGTCATCAGGTTGGCGAGCAGCGGTTGGCCGAGGCGCTCGACGACATCGACGGGCGGGCCTACACCCGGTGGCACTCGCTGCGGTACGGCAGCATCTCGCCGACGCTGATCCGGGCCATGGCGGACGAACTGCTCGACCATGTCGCCGCGCGAACGGTGACGGAGCCGGGTCTCGACGCTGCGGCCGGCACGGTCGCCGTCACCGCCGCGGAGTGTGTGCACGGAGTGCTGAGCATCATGTGCTTCCCGACCGGGGACCAGGAACTCCGGTTCCCTCTCGTCGGGGAGCGGATCAGCACGGACCCGGACGACGACGAGTTCGGGGACGGGCCCATCACCTTCCGGGACGTCGTCAAGGAGGCACCCACCGCGCGGACCTGGCTCGACATGTTCGAGATGTGTGTCGTCAGCGGGCATGTGTGGGACTGGGAGCGGGTCACCGGGCTGCTGCTGCGCGGCAACTACGCGCCCGCCATCCGTGACGGCGTGCCCTACAACCGGTACACCTCCGTCTCCGACCCCGCCGACCTCGCCGCCATGGACGCCCTGTGCCCCTATCTCACCGAGGCAGCCGGGCATCTGCCCCGCGACTGGCCTACGGTTCCGCTGCGCAAGCCGGACGCCGGGGAGCGCACGGAGGCCGCCCGGCGGCTCGACGAGGTCGGCGACGCGCTGAGCGCGGACCAGCGGCTGCTCCGCGTACTCCTCGACGACGACCAGCACGCCTTCGAGGACGCCCTCGTCGCCCGGCTGGTCGCGTACCGGGAGAGCGTCGAGGCCGATGCCGGTGATCCCGCGCCTCGGTCCCTCCTCCCCCTCGGCACCCTCGCCCTGACCTGCCTCGCCGTCCAGGTCCATGGGTGGGAACTCGGTGTCCGGTCCGGGTATCTGCCGTACGGTCTGCTGGGATCGCCGGACGCGCCGCGCCGGGCGGCGGAGGGGAACCGGAACAATTTGGGCTGCTGGGCTACGCCCGCTTCGGCATCCCCATCGCCCGCGACGGAGGCATCCACGACCTGCTGACCGGGGCCGAGACGTCCGACCGGCGGTTCGACGTCGTGATCTGTGAAAGTGCAGCACGTGTCGCCCGGCGCATGTTCGAGAACCTCTCCGTCGAACGCGAACTGGAGCGCGCCGGCGTCCCGCTGTTCGCCTGGAACGAACCGATCAAGCTCGACGGAGGTCGGGCCCAGCAGATCCTGCAGCGCAGGATCAACCAGTCCGTCACCGAGTACGAGGTGTTCAACGCCCTGGAGCTTTCGTGGGGCGGCATATGCACGCACGTACGGGAAGGCTGGAACATCGGCCGCCCTCCCTACGGCTACAACCTGCGAAGGATTCGCCACCCCAATCCGCTGCGTGCTTCGAAGGGCCTCACCAAGTCGCGATTGGAACCTCACGGCAGCAAAGCCGAGGTTGTAAACCAAATGGCTCACTGGCGCTATTACGAGTGGCTGGGCTACGAGACCATCACCGACCTGCTCAACGCCGACCCGGAACGCTATCCCTCACCCTTGCCGTACGGTGCCAAACGAGCGCGCGGAGCCTGGTCCAAGTCCGCTGTCACCGACATGCTCCTCAATCCCAAGTACACCGGCTACCAGGTGTACAACCGGCGCTCGGCGTCGACCGGTCGGCGTACGTTCAAGGATCCGTCTCTGTGGGTGTGGTCCTCCGAGCCATCGCATGAACCCCTGATCCCGAAGTGGATGTTCGATGAGATGTACGCGCGCCGCCGCGCACACGCCGGGTCCAGGGACGGAGGCGATCGTGACAGTCACGTCCAGACGTGCCGCACCTACGTGCTGCGCGGGAGGGTGTTCTGCGGGTGCAGACGCAGGATGTCCGGTGTCTGCCGAGGCACCGGGGGCACCCGGACCTACTACATGTGCTGGCCGAAGCCGATCCGGGTCGGCCATTCGGGCTGGTACCCCGAGCACCCGACCACGCTGTACGTCCGGGAGGAGGTGTTCCTCGACGGTATTTCGCACTTATTGCGGACCGGGTGTTCGGTTCGCACCGTCGCGACCTCCTCGCCGCCGATCTCGCCACTTGCGAGGATCATGCGGTGCAGGAGCGCGAGGCTGAGCGCGATCAGCTTCAGCGGCGAGTCGACGACCTCACCAGACGCCAGCGAAATGTGCTCCACCCGAGTCGCCACAGCCCCGTCATGATGACGTGCAGCCACTCGACGGCCTGCCCTATCTCGCGCTCCATTTCGCCAGGGCCCCGGAGCGGTTGCAGCGACAGCTCATCGAGCTCCTCCAGCTCACCATCACGCTGAACAAGGCGCTGGACTCCGCGGAGATCAAAATCACTTTGCCCGCCCCGCAGACCTCACGGATCATTGAAACCGCAGAGGAGATCAGCCGAGAGACGGCCGAGACCGAAGCCTCCGGAGCAGCCATGCAGGACGAACAGGAACGCAGTTCCCCACGGGAACGTGACGCCCACCAGCCAGAGGGGTCTCGTGTGGAAGCAACCCGGTTCTCCGTCCTCGACCGATCCCGCACCCGTGAGGGGCACGACGGCCCCGAGGCCCTGCGCGACACCGTGCGTCTCGCCAAGGAGCTCGAAGGGCTCGGGTACCACCGTCTCTGGGTCTCCGAGCATCACGGCGTGCCGGGCGTGGCCGGTTCGGCGCCGACCGTGCTCGCGGCCGCCGTCGCGGCGGCGACGCGCACCATCCGGGTCGGCACCGGCGGCGTGATGCTGCCGAACCATCAACCGCTCATCGTCGCCGAGCAGTTCGGGGTGCTGGAAGCGCTCTTTCCCGGGCGCATCGACATGGGGCTCGGCCGCTCGGTCGGCTTCACCGACGGGGTGCGCAAGGCGCTGGGGCGGGACAAGCACAACGCCGAGGACTTCGCCGCGCAGCTCACCGAGCTCCTCGGCTGGTTCCGCGGCACGTCGGACACCGGCGCGCATGCCCGCCCCGCCGAGGGCCTGACCGTACCCCCGTTCGTCCTGGCCATCGGTGAGGGTGCCACCATCGCCGCGCAGGCCGGGCTTCCGATGGTCATCGGCGACATCCGGGGCCGCGAGAAGATGCTCCGCGGCATCGACCACTACCGATCGTCGTTCCGGCCCTCGGTGTGGTCGAGCGAGCCGTACGTCGTCGTCTCGGGCACCATCGCCGTCGCCGAGACGCCCGAAGCGGCCCGCCGCCTGCTGATACCGGAAGCCTGGTCCATGGCGTACTCGCGCACGCACGGCACCTTCCCGCCGCTGCCCCCGGCCGAGCGCGTCGAGTCACCGGCGATGACGATGACGGAGAAGGAGCGCGGGTTCTACGAGTCCGGGCTCCAGGGCCACATCCATGGCACGGAGGAGCAGGTGGCCGAGGAGCTGGAAGTACTGCTCAAGGAGAGCGGCGCGCAGGAAGTGCTGATCACGACCAGTACGTACGACCGCGATGGGCTCCTCGACTCCTACCGGCGGCTCGCCCGGGTCGCGGGTCTGGTGGCGGCCTAGAATCGTGGGGTTTGCCCCCGAGCCGCGTACGGAGTCCGCCCCATGCACAGCCCCCACGATCCGTTCGTACGTGTGCGCGGTGCGCGGGAGCACAACCTCCGCAATGTGGACGTCGCCATTCCGCGCGACGTCATCGCCGTCTTCACCGGCGTCTCCGGCTCGGGGAAGTCCTCGCTCGCCTTCGGCACGATCTACGCGGAGGCCCAGCGCCGCTACTTCGAGTCGGTCGCCCCGTACGCCCGGCGGCTGATCCACCAGGTGGGCGCGCCGCGGGTCGGTGAGATCACGGGCCTCCCGCCCGCCGTCTCGCTCCAGCAGCGCCGGGCGGCGCCCACCTCCCGCTCCTCGGTGGGCACGGTCACCAACCTCTCGAACTCGCTGCGCATGCTCTTCTCCCGCGCCGGCGACTATCCGCAGGGCGCCGAACGCCTCGACTCGGACGCCTTCTCGCCGAACACCGCCGCCGGGGCCTGCCCGGAGTGCCACGGCCTGGGCCGCGTGCACCGCACCAGTGAGCAGCTCCTCGTCCCCGACCCGTCCCTGTCGATCCGGGAGGGTGCGATCGCGGCGTGGCCCGGGGCCTGGCAGGGCAAGAACCTCCGCGACGTCCTCGACACCCTCGGCCACGACGTCGACCTGCCCTGGCGCGAACTGCCGCAGCGGGACCGGGACTGGATCCTGTTCACCGACGAGCAGCCGGTGGTGACCGTGCACCCCGTGCGGGACGCCGGCCGCATCCAACGCCCTTACCAGGGCACGTACATGAGCGCCCGGCGCTATGTGATGAAGACCTTCGCGGATTCCAAGAGCCAGACGCTGCGCACCAAGGCCGAGCGTTTCCTGGAGAGCGCCGACTGCCCGGCCTGCGGCGGCAGCAGGCTGCGTCCGGAGGCGATGGCCGTCACCTTCGCGGGTCGTACGATCGCCGATCTCGCCGCGCTGCCCCTGTCGGAACTGGCCAGGACGCTCGAAGGTGCGACGGGTTCGGAGGCGGCCCGCGTCCTGGCCGCCGACCTGCTCGCACGGATCGCCACGATCACCGAGCTCGGGCTCGGCTATCTGAGCCCGGACCGCGCGACGCCCACGCTCTCCACGGGCGAGCTGCAGCGGCTGCGGCTCGCGACGCAGCTCCGCTCCGGGCTGTTCGGCGTCGTGTACGTCCTGGACGAACCCTCGGCCGGACTGCACCCGGCGGACACGGAGTCGCTGCTCACCCTCCTCGACCGGCTCAAGGCAGCGGGCAACTCGGTCTTCGTCGTGGAGCACCACCTCGATGTCGTACGCCATGCCGACTGGCTCGTCGACGTGGGCCCGCACGCCGGTGAGCACGGCGGTGAGGTCCTGCACAGCGGGCCGGTCGCGGACCTCGCGGGTGTCGCGGAGTCCGCGACGGCCCGCTTCCTCTTCGGGCGCGAACCGGAACCGGTGCGCGAGGTACGCGCGCCCCGTGGCTGGCTGAAGGTCGGACCCGTGAGCCGCCACAACCTGCGTGAGGTGACGGCCGAGATCCCGCTCGGCACCTTCACCGCCGTCACCGGTGTCTCCGGCTCGGGCAAGTCCACGCTCATCGGCGAGATCACCGAGGAACTGGAGGGCGTGGGACGCCTGGTGTCCGTCGACCAGAAGCCGATCGGTCGCACGCCCCGCTCCAACCTCGCCACCTACACCGGCCTCTTCGACGTCGTGCGCAAGGTCTTCGCGGCCACGGACGCGGCGCGCGAGCGGGGCTATGGCGTGGGGCGCTTCTCGTTCAACGTCGCGGGTGGGCGGTGCGAGACCTGCCAGGGCGAGGGGTTCGTGAGCGTGGAACTGCTCTTCCTGCCCAGTACGTACGCGCCGTGCCCCGACTGCGGGGGCGCGCGCTACAACCCCGAGACACTCCAAGTGACCTACCAGGGACGGAACATCGCGGAGGTGCTCGACCTCACCGTCGAGTCGGCCGCGGACTTCTTCGCGGACACCCCGGCGGTCGCCCGCAGCCTGCGGACCCTGCTCGACGTGGGGCTCGGCTATCTGCGGCTCGGCCAGCCCGCCACCGAGCTGTCCGGCGGCGAGGCCCAACGCATCAAGCTGGCGGGCGAGTTGCAAGGGGCCTCCACTGTTCGACAAGTTCGGGGAAGTGTCCGGCGCGGTCACACGCTCTACCTCCTGGACGAGCCGACGACCGGACTCCACCCGGCGGACGTCGAGGTCCTGATGCGTCAGCTGCACGGTCTTGTCGAAGCGGGCCACTCGGTGGTCGTCGTCGAGCACGACATGGCGGTGGTGGCGGGCGCGGACTGGGTGATCGACCTGGGCCCCGGCGGCGGCGAAGAGGGCGGCAGGATCGTCGCGTCCGGGCCGCCGGCGGTCATGGCGGGGGCGCCGGGCAGCCGCACGGCGCCGTATCTGGCGCGGGCGTTGACGGCGGACGGTTCTGGTTGGTCCGCACCAACTCCTTGACGGCGCCTCGGAGGGTGCCTTAAATCAAGTACTGAACTAAGCGGCGGGGGCGAATCGCTCGCCGTGTTCAGTTCTCGATGGTGGTTTGTCATGCGCACGCCTTGTCGGGCGGGGCATGCGCTCCCCTCCCCTCCTCTTCCCCCCCTCCGCCTCCCCCTCCCCCTCCCCTCCCCTCCCCCCCCCCACGCGAAGCGATGTGATGACAGTGCACACCTCCACCCGGCGCCGCCGTACGGCGCTCGCGGCCGCCCTGGTCTGCGGCGCCGCCACCCTGACCGCACTCCCGGCCGGGGCGTCGGCCGAACCCGCGCCCGCGGCCGCCACGTTCACCGACGACTTCGACGGACCCGCCGGTTCGGCGGTCGACGGCGCCAAGTGGCAGATCGAGACCGGCGACAACGTCAACAACCACGAGCGGCAGTACTACACCTCCGGCAACAACAACGCCGCCCTCGACGGCCAGGGCAACCTGGTCATCACCGCCCGCAAGGAGAACCCGGGCAACTACCAGTGCTGGTACGGCACGTGTGAGTACACCTCCGCCCGCCTCAACACCGCGGGCAAGTTCACGCAGACGTACGGCCATGTCGAGGCCCGCATGAAGGTGCCGCGCGGCCAGGGCATGTGGCCCGCGTTCTGGATGCTCGGCGCGGACATCGGCGACGTGGGCTGGCCCCAGAGCGGTGAGATCGACGTGATGGAGAACGTCGGCTTCGAACCGAGCACCGTGCACGGCACCCTGCACGGCCCCGGCTACTCCGGCTCCGGCGGCATCGGCGCGGGATACACGCTGCCCGGCGGCGAGGCGTTCGCGGACAAGTTCCACACCTTCGCGGTGGACTGGTCACCCGACAAGGTCACTTGGTCCGTGGACGGCAACGTCTACCAGACCCGCACCCCGGCCGACCTGGGCGGCAAGCAGTGGGTGTTCGACAAGCCCTTCTTCCTGATCCTGAACCTCGCGGTCGGCGGCTACTGGCCCGGCGACCCGGACGGCAGCACCACCTTCCCGCAGCAGCTCGTCGTCGACTACGTCCACGTGACCACCAACGACGGTGCGGCGCCCGGGAGTTGAGCAAGCCTTCACGCTCCCGGGCGCCACCACGTCACCGGGCGGCCGGTATGGCGGGGCGCCCCTTCTCGTACACGGTGAGTCCCTTGGACAGCCGCAGCGGGACGAGGACCAGCTCGACGATCAGCGCCTTCCACGCGTAGCAGACGTTGACCGCCTTGGTGGCGTAGACGCACGGGATGTTCAGCAGGACCCCCGCCACGGGCAGCCGCCGCCGGCGGGCCGCGTAGATCAGGGGTGGCGCGGTGAGCAGTATCTCGGCCGCCGCCCACCACCCGAACGACTCGCTCAGCGACTGGCTCGTCGTGGCCGCGAGCAGGAACGGTGTGGCCCACCACAGGGGTGCCGTGACGATCTCGAGGAGCGCCAGCAGGATCCAGAGTGCGAGCATCGGTTTCGCGGTGAGCATCCGGCCCAGGTGCAGCCGCACGTTCTGACAGAAGCCCGCCATCCACCGCCACACCTGTTTGCGCAGATAGGTGAGCGTCTCGGGGTCGGCGGCCCAGGCGACGGCGTCGCTGACGTACAGGGCGCGCCGGCCCGCGATCTGCTGGGACCAGGTGTAGTCCATGTCCTCGACGATGGTGCGTTCCGGAAAGCCGCCGAAGGCGAGCAGGTCCGCGCGGCGGAACACCGAGCAGCATCCGGAGCAGACCATGGGGCTGCCCGCGGCGTGCTGGATGGGCCGGTGCCAGTGGAAGCCGAAGAGGTACTCCACGGACCGGCCCCGCTCCCAGACCGTTCTGGTGTGCCGTGTCTGGACGTTGCCCGCCGCGACGGTCACCTCCGGGTCGTCGAAGGCGGGCAGTATCCGCTCGATGTAGTCGGGCGCGAGCACCGTGTCCGCGTCGACGGCGAGCACCAACTCCGTGTCGCAGTAAGGCAGTGCGTGGTTCTGCGCCTTGGCCTTGCTGCCCAGATTGTGCGGCGGCCTGATCACCGTCACGCCGTGGGCGGCGGCCACGTCTCCCGTGCGGTCGTCCGAGCCGTCATCGACGACGATGACGTGGTCGGGCGGTGCCGTCTGCCGTGCCAGCGAGTCCAGCGTGGCCGGGAGGCCCGCTTCCTCGTTGTGCGCGGGCACGATCACTGTGATGCCATACCGGTTCCGCATGTCGCACTCCCCCGAGTTTGCGCACCGTGCTCCCCATGAGCACGGCCAGTCCGACCACGCCGTAGACCAGCGTGCTGATGCCGATGAACGGCAGTCCCCCGTGCATCCGCTTTCCCCCGTCCTCTCCTGTCCTGCCTTCTCCTTGTCCTGCCTTCTCCTGTCCTGGCTTTCCTGTCCGGCCTTTTCCTGTCCTTCCGTTGACGATCACGCTAGACCAAACGGCGCAGAACATCCGGAACGGGGGATTCCTGTGGATAACTCGGGGGCGCGATGCGCGAGTCGGGGGGGGGGGGGGGGAGGTGGCGGAGATGGCGGAGATGGCGGAGGTGGCGGCTACGGAACGATGGAGTCGACGTAACCCCCGTCGACCCGCAGCGCGCCGCCGGTCGTCGCGGAGGCGAGCGGCGAACTGAGGTAGACGACCATGTGGGCGATCTCCTCCGGTTCGATGAGCCGCTGGATCAGTGACTGCGGGCGGTGCTTGACCATGAACTCCCGCTGCGCCTCGTCCCAGGGCAGGGCGGGGTCGACCAGTTCGTACACGAAGTCCTCCACGCCGCCGGTGTGCGTGGGGCCCGCGATCACGGAGTTGACGGTCACGCCCGACCCGGCGGCCTCCTTCGCGAAGCCTCGGGATACGGCAAGGAGCGCGGTCTTCGACGTGCCGTAGTGGATCATCTCGGCGGGCGTGACGAGCGCCGAGTCGCTGGCGATGTTCTGGATCCGGCCCCAGGAGCGGTCCTTCATGCCCGGCAGGTAGTGGCGGATCATCCGGACCGCGGTCAGCACGTTCACCTCGAAGTAGCGGCGCCATTCGTCGTCGCTGATGTCGAGGGCCGGTGCGGCGCCGAAGACACCGAGGTTGTTGATGAGGATGTCCGCCTGGGGCACGGCGTCGAAGACCTGACGGGCGCCTTCGTCGGTGGAGATGTCGCCGGGGGCCCGGAGGAATGCGGCTCCGCCGTGCTCGTCCTTCAGACGCTCCACGGCCTTGTCGACGGATGCCGCGGACCGCCCGTTCACCGCGACCCGCGCGCCCGCCCGGGCCAGGCCGGTCGCGATGGCCGCCCCGATTCCCTGGGTGGAGCCGGTGACGAGGGCGGTCTTGCCGGAGAGATCGACGAGCATGCTGCGTACCTCCTGCTGGGGTCTGACGGATGGCCCCCCGGGTCCCGGGATCAGTAGATCACTCAGGCTGCGAGGCTCTGCTTCAGCGCCGCGAGTCCGTCGCTGAAGATGCCGTGGAACAGCGCGACGACCTCGTCGTCGCCGACACCCACCGGTGTGAAGACGCCGGACCACTCCACACGGGAGGCGTCCTGGCCGGGCATCTCGTGCACCTTGAGGGTCGCCACGTAGTCGGTGGCGGGGAAGGGGGCCTTGAGGATGGAGTAGCTGTACGTGCGCGCCTCTTCGTCGAAGGTCAGCAGCCGTTCGACGATGACGTCGCCGTCCCCGCTCGTGAGGGTGCGTACGCGGCCGCCCTCACTGGACTCGCTGGAAGGGATGAAGGGCAGCCAGTCGGGCAGCGCGTCGAAGCCGCCGATGAGCTGCCAGACGCGGTCGGCCGGTGCGGGGATCTCGATCGACGCGGTGGTGGAAGCCACGGGATTCTCCTTGATGAGTACGGGGATGGGTGCGGGGATGGGTACAGGGATGAGTACGGGGATGAGTACGGGTGTGCGCGCCATCATGAACCCGCACGATGCCGAGACGGTCGATCTTCAGCCGCTTCCGCGCGCCGTCAGTCCCAATACGCCTTCCGCAGCCGCGACTTGGCCAGTTTCCCGGTGGGCGTCCTGGGCAGCGAGTCGGCGAAGTCCACGGAGCGCGGCGCCTTGTAGTGGGCGATGCGCTCCCGCACGAACTCGATCAGCTCACGCTCCAGGTCCGGCCCCGGTGCCGCCCCGTCGGCCGGCTGCACCACCGCCTTGACCGCCTCGCCCATCTCCGCGTCCGGCACCCCGATCACCGCGACGTCCGCGACCGCCGGATGCAGCACGAGGCAGTCCTCGGCCTCCTGCGGATAGACGTTCACACCCCCGGAGATGATCATGAACGCCCTGCGGTCGGTGAGGAACAGATAGCCGTCTTCGTCGACGTGCCCGATGTCCCCCGTGGTGGTCCAGTTGAGGTGCACCGGGTGCTGGGCCTCGCGGGTCCTGCCCTCGTCGTTGTGGTAGCGGAAGGGCAGGTCGTCGCGCTCGAAGTAGACGATTCCGGTCTCGCCGACCGGCAGTTGCACCCCCGCGTCGTCGCAGATCCGCAGCCCGCCGAGGAAGCCGTCCCGGCCCACCGAGCCGGGCTTGCGCAGCCACTCCTCGGGCGAGATGAACGTGATGCCGTTGCCCTCCGTCGAGGAGTAGTACTCGTACAGGACCGGCCCCCACCACTCCAGCATCCGCCGCTTGACCTCGACGGGGCAGGGCGCGGCCGCGTGGATGGCGGTCTTCATCGATGACAGGTCGTAGCGCTCGCGCACCGGCGCGGGCAGCTTCAGCATCCGTACGAACATCGTCGGCACCCACTGGCTGTGCGTGACCCGGTGCCGCTGCACGGCCGCGAGGGCGCCCTCCGCGTCGAAGGCGTCCATCAGGACGACCGTGCCGCCGAGCGCGGTGACGACCCCGCAGAACCGCAGCGGCGCCGCGTGGTAGATCGGTGCGGGGCTGAGATAGACGGTGTCCTCGCCGAAGCCGTACATCGCCTGGAAGATGAGCGTGTACGTACTGGGCTCCTCGCGCACATCGCCCTCGGGCAGCGCGGGTTCGATGCCCTTGGGGCGGCCGGTGGTGCCGGAGGAGTAGAGCATGTCGGTGCCGCGCGGCTGGTGCGCGGGCGGCTCGGCGGACGCGGCCTCCAGGGCCTTCTCGTACGTTCCGTCGTCGAGGCCGAGCACGATCGCCGGGCCGCCTGCCAACTCCAGGACACTCGCGCCGAGTTCGGCGAGCGAGCCGGAGACGATCAGCGCCTTCGCCCCGCAGTCCCGGACGATATAGGCGGCCTCGTCGGCCGTGAGGTGGTGATTGACGGCGGTGAGATAGAGGCCCGAGCGCAGGGCGGCCCAGTAGACCTCCAGGGCGCGCGGGTCGTTGTCGCACAGCAGGGCGAAGTGGTCGCCCCGACGCAAGCCTGCGGCCCGCAGATGATCCGCGAGCCGCAGGGAGCGTTCTTCGAGTTGTCCGTAGCTGAGGGTCCGTGTGCCGTCGGCGGTGACGACGGCCGGCCTGGCAGGGTCGTACGCTCCCGGATACATGCCGCGAAGGTACGCGCCCCGCAGGGGCGCGGGGAACTGCGCGACAAGCCACAACGGACCCGCAGATCCCAACGGCCCCACAGAATGACTAGCGGCTGACCTTCCGAGTGGCCCGCAGCCACTCCTTGTTCATCGCCGCGATGGAAGGCAACGGGATCCCCTTGGGACAAGCGGTGGCGCACTCGCCGGTCAACGTGCAGCCACCGAAGCCCTCTTCGTCCATCTGCGCCACCATGTCAAGCACGCGCGTCTCGCGCTCCGGAGCGCCCTGTGGCAGGACATTGAGGTGGTTCACCTTGGCCGAAGTGAACAGCATCGCCGAGCCGTTGGGGCAGGCGGCGACACAGGCGCCGCACCCGATGCACTCCGCGTGCTCGAAGGCGAAGTCCGCGTCCGGCTTCGGCACGGGCGCGGCATGCGCCTCGGGGGCCGCGCCGGTCGGGGCGCTGATGTAGCCGCCGGACTGGATGATGCGGTCGAAGGACGAGCGGTCCACCACCAGGTCCTTGACGACCGGGAAGGCCGCGGCGCGCCACGGCTCGATGTCGATCGTGTCGCCGTCCTTGAAGGACCGCATGTGCAACTGGCAGGTGGTGGTGCGCTCCGGGCCGTGCGCGTCGCCGTTGATGACGAGCGAGCACGCGCCGCAGATGCCCTCACGGCAGTCGTGGTCGAAGGCGACGGGGTCGTCGCCCTTGACGATGAGCTCTTCGTTGAGGGTGTCGAGCATCTCCAGGAAGGACATGTCGGAGGAGATGCCATCCACTTCGTACGTGGACATGGCGCCGTCGGCGTCGGCGTTCTGCTGGCGCCAGACGCGCAGGGTGAGCTTCATGCGTAGCTCCGCTGAGTGGGGTGGACGTACTCGAAGACGAGGTCTTCTTTATGAAGGACGGGGGCATCGCCGGTGGCGGTGAACTCCCAGGCGGCCGCGTACGAGAACTCCTCGTCCACGCGGGCCGCCTCGCCGTCCGGGGTCTGGGACTCCTCGCGGAAGTGGCCGCCGCAGGACTCGGCGCGGTGCAGGGCGTCGAGGCACATCAGCTCGGCGAGCTCGATGTAGTCGACGATGCGGTTCGCCTTCTCCAGGGACTGGTTGAACTCCTCGCCGGTGCCGGGGACCTTGATGCGGCGCCAGAACTCCTCGCGGATCTGCGGGATCCGCTCCAGGGCCTTGCGCAGACCCGTCTCCGTACGCGCCATGCCGCAGAACTCCCACATGAGCTCGCCGAGTTCGCGGTGGAAGGAGTCGGGCGTACGGTCGCCGTCGACCGCGAGGAGCCTGGCCAGCCGGTCCTCGGTCTCGGTCAATACCTCGCGTACGACGGGGTGTTCGTCGGTGACGTCGTCGTGGTGCGGGTTGCGTGCGAGGTAGTCGTTGATCGTCGACGGCAGGACGAAGTAGCCGTCGGCGAGGCCCTGCATCAGGGCCGACGCGCCGAGCCGGTTCGCTCCGTGGTCGGAGAAGTTGGCCTCGCCGACCGCGAACAGGCCGGGGACGGTGGTCTGCAGGTCGTAGTCGACCCACAGCCCGCCCATCGTGTAGTGCACGGCGGGGTAGATCCGCATCGGCGTCTCGTACGGGTTCTCCGCGGTGATCCGCGCGTACATGTCGAAGAGGTTGCCGTACTTCTCCTCGACCTTCTTCTTGCCCATGCGCTGGATGGCGTCCGCGAAGTCGAGGTAGACGCCCTGTCCGCCGGGGCCGACGCCACGGCCCTCGTCGCAGACGTTCTTGGCGGCGCGCGATGCGATGTCGCGGGGCACCAGGTTGCCGAAGGACGGGTAGATGCGCTCCAGGTAGTAGTCGCGCTCGTCCTCGGGGATCTTGTTGGCGGGGCGGTCGTCGCCCTTGGCCTTCGGCACCCAGATCCGGCCGTCGTTGCGCAGCGACTCACTCATCAGCGTCAGCTTGGACTGGTGGTCGCCGGTGCGCGGGATGCAGGTGGGGTGGATCTGTGTGAAGCACGGGTTGGCGAAGTACGCGCCGCGCCGATGCGCCCGCCATACGGCCGTGGCGTTGGAGTTCATGGCGTTCGTCGACAGGTAGAAGACGTTGCCGTAGCCGCCGGAGGCCAGGACCACCGCGTCGGCGAAGTACGTCTCGATCCTGCCGGTGATCAGATCGCGGGCGACGATGCCGCGGGCCCGCCCGTCGACGACGATGACGTCCAGCATCTCCGTGCGCGGGTGCATCTCGACATTGCCCGCGGCGATCTGCCGGGACAGCGCCTGGTACGCCCCGAGGAGCAACTGCTGCCCGGTCTGGCCGCGCGCGTAGAACGTCCTGGAGACCTGTACGCCGCCGAAGGAGCGGGTGTCGAGCAGACCGCCGTACTCGCGGGCGAACGGCACGCCCTGCGCGACGCACTGGTCGATGATCTCGACGGAGATCTGCGCGAGCCGGTGCACATTGGACTCACGGGCGCGGAAGTCGCCGCCCTTGACGGTGTCGTAGAAGAGGCGGTGTACGGAGTCGCCGTCGTTGCGGTAGTTCTTGGCGGCGTTGATGCCGCCCTGCGCGGCGATCGAGTGGGCGCGGCGCGGGGAGTCCTGGTAGCAGAACTGGACGACGTGATAGCCCTGTTCGGCGAGCGTGGCGCCGGCGGAGCCGCCCGCGAGGCCGGTGCCGACGACGATCACGGTGTGCTTGCGCCGGTTGGCCGGGTTGACCAGTTTGGCCTCGAAGCGGCGGGTGTCCCAGCGCTCGGCGACCGGTCCCGAGGGGGCCTTGGTGTCGACGACCGGCTCACCGGTCACGTACTCGGCGTACGAATTCATCAGCTCACCACTCCGGTCATGACGGCCACGGGTACGACGACGAAGCCCGCCGTCAGGAACAGCGCGAGGCCATTGGCGATGATCTTGAGGGCGCGGTCGCGGGTCGCCTTGCCCGCGCCGAGCGTCTGCGCGGCGCTCCAGAGCCCGTGGCGGACGTGGAAGCCGAGGGCGACCACCGCGACGATGTAGATGACGTTGCCGTACCAGGTCGAGAAGGTGTCGATGATGTTCTGGTACGGGTGCAGGTGTTCATAGCCGCCCGGGTGCACGGTGCCGGTCGTCAGGTCGAGGATGTGCCAGACGATGAACAGGGCGAGGATGATCCCGCCCCAGCGCATGGTGCGCGTCGCGAAGCTCGAACCAGCCTTCTTGTGCACGTACTTGGTGGGGCGCGCCTTGATGTCGCGGCGGCTCAGCTGGTACGCGGAGACGGCGTGCGCGACCACGGCGACGACGAGCACGACGCGGACCAGCCAGAGCGTCCACTCGTAGTGCATGAAGGGCTCGCCGACCGTGCGCAGCCAGTGGGCGTAGTGGTTGATCTCCTCCGGACCGAAGAAGATCTTCAGGTTTCCGATCATGTGCACGACCAGGTAGAGCAGCATGATCAGGCCGCTCACCGCCATCACCGTCTTCTTGCCGACGGATGAGTCCCAGATCGTGCGCGTCATCGACGGCCGTCGGTCCGTCCGCGTTGCCAGAGCCATGACGCAGACGCTAAGGCCGAAGGTCCCGATCGGTCCAAGAGATGGTTCGGCTCATCTCCATAGCGATTGGCTATCATCGGCCGTACCCTGCCGTATATGCAGTTCCAGCAGCTTCTCTACTTCGTCGCCGTCGCCGAGACCAGGCACTTCACCCGGGCCGCCGAGCAGGTGCACGTCTCGCAGCCGTCCCTCTCCCAGCAGGTCCGCGCCCTGGAGAAGGAACTGGGCGCCGAGCTCTTCAGCAGGGCACGGGGCAACATCGCCCTGACCGACGCCGGCGAGGCGCTGCTTCCGCTGGCCCGCCGGATCCTCGCGGACGCCGACACCGCGCGGATCGAGGTGCAGGAGCTGGCGCAGCTGCGGCGCGGCCGGATCCGCCTCGGCGCCACGCCCAGCGTCTGCACCGGACTCCTGCCCGAGGTGCTGCGCGCCTTCCACGACCGGCATCCCGGCATCCAGCTCCTCCTGGAGGAGGGCGGCTCCCACGACCTCGTACGCGAACTGGCGCGCGGCGCCTTGGACCTGGCCCTGGTCGTCCTTCCGCTGCCGAGCCCGTCCCCTGCCCTGACGACCGTGGAGCTGCTGCGGGAGGACCTTGTCGTGGTGTCGTCGCCGGATGCCCCCGGCCTCGGCAAGACGGTGCGGGTCGCGGATCTGGAGCGGCATCGCCTGGTGATGTTCCGGCATGGGTATGACCTGCGGGAGCTGACAGTCGCCGCCTGCCGGGCCGAGGGCTTCGAACCGGACTTCGCCGTCGAGGGCGGCGAGATGGACGCCGTGCTGGGCTTTGTGCAGGCGGGGCTCGGGGTGGCCGTCGTGCCGCGGATGGTGGCGGAGCGGGCCGGGCGCGGGTTGCGGATGACGCCGCTTGCCCGGCCTGGCCTGCACCGTACGATCGCGCTGGCTCACCGGAGTGACGTGGCGCCGCCGCGGGCTGCGCGGGAGCTTCAGCGGATGCTTTTGGCTCCGCCGGGGGTGCAGTGATGTACGTACCTGCGGGTCCGGTGGGGGCTTGTCGCGCAGTTCCCCGCGCCCCTTACGGGGCGCGGCTCAAAGGGCGCTGAGGCTGCCCGTCTCCGGGTTCCTGATCGTCAAGCAGTACGTCCCGCCCGCCGGATCCCGCATCACGGTCCAGTGCGGGCCTCGCGACACCGCTTCGGCGCCCTGCTTCTCGTGGCGGGCGCGGGTCGCTTCGAGGTCGGAGCAGGAGAAGTCCAGGTGCGCGCCCGCGGGACCGTCCGCGTCGAGGCGCTGCAGCAGGATCCGGATCGGCAGGCTCGCGGGCGACTTGACGAGGTGGAACTCCGGGCGTGAACCGGGGCCCGACGACCACCCGGTGAAGGCGGGCCAGAACGTCTTCTCCGCCTCCCATGCCCCCGGCGGGACATCGAGGCACACCTGGTCGAGGCGGCTCGTGGAACCGTCCGGGGCGGCCAGTGGTGCGGGGCGGACCCGCTCGGCCTGCCACGGCACCAGGCAGAACAGCTGCCCGCCCGGGGAACGCAGGACCTCCAGGCCGTCCTCCGCGAAGACGGGGGTGGCCCCCAGCCCACGGGCGGCGCTCGCCGCGGCGGCCACGTCGTCCACCGCGAAGTCGAGATGCGCGCCGCCGGAGCCACCGACCGCCTGCGCCTTCACGTACGCATCGCCCTGCTCGGGCAGCAGCGTCACGAACTGGTCTTCCTCGCCGCGGAACGCGGAGAGCCGCGTCCCTGTGACCTCCGTCCAGAACGCGCAGGCCCGAGCGAACCGCGCCGCGGGCCGGTCGACGAAGGCGTACACCCAGTGGATCGCCGTGCTGCCTCAGCTCGTCGCGTCCGCGAGGGCCAGCTCGTGCAGCCGGTCCGGCGGTCCCGGCCGGGCGTAGTACCAGCCCTGCGCCGTGTCACAGCCCAGCTCGCGCAACTGGTCCGCCTGCGCGCCCGTCTCGACGCCCTCGACCGTCACCGCGAGGTCCAGGCTGTGGGCGAGCGACACGATCCCCTCGACGATCTTCAGGTCGACGGGGTCGGCCGGGAAGTGCTGCATGCCCTGGGTGAAGGAACGGTCCAGCTTGAGGATGCTCACCGGCAGGCGGCGCAGATTGGCGAGGTTGGAGTAGCCCGTGCCGAAGTCGTCGAGCGCGATGTCCACGCCCATCTCGGCGAGCCGCCGCAGCGGCTTGAGCAGGTCGTCGTCGGCTCCGATCAGCGCGGACTCGGTGACCTCCAGGCACAGCGCGCCCGGTTCGAGCCCGGCGCGCTCCAGGATCTCCACCGTGTCCGAGACCAGACCGGGGTGGGTCAACTGCATGGGCGACAGGTTCACGTTGACGCGCAGCGGCCCGGCATCGGAGTGCCGCGCCTCCCAGGTGCGGGCCTGGCGGACCGACTCCTCCAGGACCCAGCGGCCGAGCGGCACGATCAGACCCGTGTGCTCGGCGAGCGGGATGAACCGGTCCGGGCCGATGACGCCGTGCTGCGGGTGCAGCCACCGCACAAGCGCCTCGGCGCCGCGCACACTGCCGTCGCCGAGGTGGACGAGCGGCTGGTACTCGATGAAGAACTCGCCCCGCTCCAGGGCCGCGGGCAGCGCGGTGGTCAGGCCGTGCCGGGTGATCGCGCGGGCGTCGGCCTCCGGGTCGGCGAGCTCGAAGCGGTTGCCGCCCGCCGACTTGGCGCGGTACATCGTGATGTCGGCGCTGCGCAGCACCTCCGCGGCGCCCCGCTCGCCCGCCGGGCCCTCCACTATGCCGATGCTGCCGCGCACGGTCAGCTCGCGGCCCTCGACGCGGATCGGCGTGGACAGCGCGTGCATGATGCGCCCGGCGAGCTCATCGACCTCGGCCTCCGTGTCGCGGCCCGTGGTCAGCGCCACGAACTCGTCGCCGCCGAGGCGCGCGACCATCTCGCCGGGCGCGGTGGCGCAGGACTGCAGCCGGTCGGCGACCTCCACCAGGAGCCGGTCGCCCGCCGCGTGGCCCAGGCTGTCGTTGACGGTCTTGAAGCCGTCGAGGTCGAGATAGCAGAGCCCGAAGCGGGCGCCGTCGCCCGCGGCAAGAGCCTTCTCCAGGCGTTCGAAGAACAGCGTCCGGTTCGGCAGGCCGGTGAGCGCGTCGTGCGTCGCCTCGTAGCGCAGGCGCAGATTGAGCAGCCGGCGCTCGGTGGTGTCCTCCATCAACGCCAGCTGGTACTGCGGCACTCCGTCCGCGTCCCGCAGCAGCGAGACGGTCAGATTGGTCCACAGGACCGTGCCGTCGGGCCGGTAGAAGGCCTTCTCCACGCGGTAGTGCTCGCGCTCACCGCGCACCAGCTCGTCGTAGAGCTTCCATACGTGCGGGGAGTCGTCGGGGTGCGTCCACTCCGCCACGTTGCGTCCGCGCAGCTGGTTCTCCAGGCCGCCGAACATCCGGATCAGGGCGTCGTTCACCTCCAGGACCGTGCCCGAGAGGTCGGCGATGCCGATGCCGATCGCCGCGCCGTGGAACACCGCGCGGAAGCGGGCCTCGCTCGCGTGCAGGGCCTCGGCGACGACGCTGCGCGCGTTCAGGGCGGCCCGGGATATCGCCTCCTGCTCGGAGAGGGTGCGCTCGCGCAGCGCCGCGGCGAACCCCGCGGCGACGGCGTGCTGCAGCCGTGCGGAACGGGCCCGCAGCTCCTCCTGCCGGCCTTCCTCGCCGCAGTACAGGACCAGGTACGCGTCCACGCAGTCCAGGGTGCGGCTCAGCGCCTCCGGATCGGTGCAGTGCGTGCCGATCAGCGCGGCGCCGACCGCCTGCCCCTCGCCGGAGTCGAAGACCCGCTCAAGGAGCGCGTCACGCAACCGCCGGGCCAGCGGCACCAGTTGGAGCTCGAACTCGGGCCGGGTGAGCGATGTGGCGGTCACCGGGAAGATCGCCCGGCTCCAGATCGTCGCGAACCTGCGCACTCTGTCCTCGGGGCCGTCCGCTTCCCCGCTCATGCCCTGCGCCCCACGCCGGCGAACCCGGAGAAGGCGTACGGATCCTCCTCCTCGGGCGAGGTGTCGGGCCGCCAGTGCGGCATCGGCACGAGGCCGGGTTCCACCATGTCGTATCCCTCGAAGAACCGCGCGATCTCTTCGCGCGAGCGCATGATCAGTGGATTGCGGATGTCCTTGTATACGCCGACGGTCTGACCGGCCTGCTCGGCGGGGATCGGTATCCCTTCGTACGAGGCGTGCGTGAGGACGATCACGCTGCCGGGCGCGAGTGCGTCCCGCAGTTCGGCGACCGCTGTGTAGGGATCGTACGCGTCCTCCACGAAGTGCAGGATGGCGACGAGGAGAAGGGCCACCGGACGCTCCAGGTCAAGGAGTCCCTTCACCTCCGAACTGCCCAGAATGTCGCGTGGTTTGCGCAGATCCGCGGCGACGATCCCCGCCCCGTCGTTGCCTTCGAGCACGGCCCGGCTGTGCGCGACGGCCACCGGGTCGTGGTCGACGTACACCACGCGGGCGTCCGGGTCGGCCTGCTGTGCGACCTCGTGGACGTTGCCGAACGTGGGGATCCCGGAGCCGATGTCCAGGAACTGGCTGATGCCCTCGTCCACGGCGAAACGCACGGCTCGCCGCATGAAGGCACGATTCGCCTGCATGATCTTGGGCAGGCCCGGCATGAACTCCATCGCCCTGCGGGCGGCGTCCCGGTCTACCTCGAAGTTGTGCGAACCGCCCAGGTAGTAGTCGTAGATGCGGGACACGCTGGGCATCGTGATGTCGATGCCCTGCGGGGCCCAGGCGGGACGCTCCATCAGGACTCCAAGGCGTAGGCGAGGCGAGCCGGTGTTCGAAGGTGAGGCTACTGATCGTCCGCCAAGGGAGCGAGTCAAAACGGAAATTGGTCGTCCGTTCTCGGTCACTGCCTGCGGCAAGTGCCGAATATCAACCCAAAGAACCGGGGCCGTGCACCCCCCCGCGCGGGGCTGGAAAAGGACCGGGGCACCGACGCGCCCACCTCAGGAGAATACCCCCACAGTTTGGGGCGATAGG
>NZ_JBHYIG010000069.1:0-4490 GCF_042740015.1 Streptomyces sp. NPDC059037 | reverse complement strand
CTTCTGTCTGTGTGTTTCGCGCGAGTGCCGTGTCACACCGGCCCACACCCCCGCTCTCAGGCGCCCGTCCACCGGCGCGAGCGTGCCCTCCGCCCCCCCCCCCCTCGACCGTACGCGCACTCCTTCTGACTGTCCCCCATTCTTGGCCGGAGTTCGCCCTTTCTCGGCCGAGGTTCGGCCTACTTCGGCGCGCCGACTGGCTTTCCGTCCGGCCCGGCCGCGTACCAAGTACCGCCCACACCCTGGCCGTTGGTGTCGCCCGGCTTCTTGTCACCGGCGAAGGTGTACATCGGCCAGCAGTCGATGGTCTGCTGCTGCTGTCCGTCGGGCCGGTCGAAGACGACAAAGCCCTTCTTGAGGATTCCCTTGGTGTCGTTCTTCTCGACGGGCGGCACCACCGGCCATTTCTCCAGGCACGCGCCCGTGCAGGCGGACTTCATCGGCCAGGCGGAGTCCTTGGTGAAGCGATAGACCGTCATGCCGTTCTTGTCGACGACGATCTCGCCGAGCTCGGGGTCGTTGCGGGTGGAGAGCCCCGCCGGGTCGACGGGGGCGGTCTCGGCGGGCTCGGGCTCCGCGGCGGCCGCCTTCTTGCCGTCGGGGGCGGCGGCGTACCAAGTACCGCCCACGCCTTGGCCCTTGGCGTCGCCGGCCTTCTTGTCCTTGGCGTACCGGTACATCGGCCAGCCGTCTATGGTCAGCTGCTTGCTGCCGTCCGAGCGGGTGATCTCGCCCATCAGGGACTCGTCGACGCCGGGCGGGGCGACCGCGCCCTTGGCCGACACGACGGGCCAGGTCGTGGCGCAGGCGCCCTCGCAGTTCGACTTGGGCGGCTGGGCGGTGTCCTTGTCGAAGCGGTAGAGCGTGCGGCCCTCGCTGTCGGTGACGACCTTGCCGAGCTTCTTGCTGTCCCAGACGGCGAGTTGGCCCGCCGACTTCGCCTCCGCTCCCGCCTCCGCGTCTCCCGAGTCCGCGCCGTATCCGTCGCCGGCACCGTAACCGCCTTCGGCCGGGGCCTGGTTGCCCACGTTCTGTCCGTTGGGCGACTGGTCCCCCTTCTCCTGACCGCACGCCGTCGTCAGCGCCAGCATGGCCGCAGCTGTCGCTACGAGCGAGGCGCTCCGCCAGGTCTTCATGTTGACTCCCGCTGTCCGCTTTGCTGTTCGCGCCACCCGAGTGGGTCACGCATGGCCCTAGGTACGGGCGGGAGCGGCTGATGCGTTCAACGGGGTTCCAAGAATTTTTGTGAGGGGGCGGGTACGCGGGGGGCCACTGGGGCGATCGGCGTCAATCCCGCGATCATGGGCACCCACCTTCGGGTCATCATCGGCACGGACCGGCGTTCCTGCGGGAAGCGGCGCCCATGATCTCTGACGTGCTTGGATCATCAAGGGGCGCATCCGCCCTGGTCACGCGAGCGCTGGCACTGCTGGTGCTGGCCTGGTTATGCGGTTCGCCGGCCACCGCCGCGGCCGTTCCCTTCGACGACTGCGCCTACGCATCGGTCGATCAGTACGGCAGCGGTCCGGGGGGCGGCGCGGTGGCCGTCGCGGGTGACGGGGTGGTGTGCAGCGCCGGTCCCACGCGCCGCCCGAAGCCGCCGCCCGCGCCGCCCCCTCCGCCTCCGCCTCCGCCCGCCCCTGATCCCCCGCCACGGATCGAACCCCCGGCACCGGAGCCCCCGCCTCCACCGCCGCCCCCGGCAGCTCCCGAGCCCGCTCCGAAGCCGACGCCGACGCCGACGCCGACGCCCACGCCGGCCGTCCGCCCCAGACTCGCGCCGGCGCCCGTGAGTTACCCCTCGTACCGCACCGCACCGCGCAAGACGCCGCCCCGCAGCGGCCCGTCCCTGGTCTCGCTCACCCTGCTCGTCACCGCGCCCGCGGTGCTCGCCGCCGCCGCGCTGCGGCCGCGCTGAACCGCCGGAGGTCCCATGTCGGAATGGCTTGTTCTCACCCTCGCGATGCTCGCCGCATGCGGCGTCGTCCTCGTCATCGCCTTCCTGCGGCACCGCAGAACGAGTCCGGATTACGACCCGTCGGAGACGCCGGACGTCATCGAGTACATGACGATGATGATCGGCGTCGTGTACGCGATCGTCCTCGGTCTGGCCATCGCCGGGGTCTGGGAGGCCCGCAGCGTCGCCGAGGACCACGTCCACGCCGAGGCCCAGGCCTTGCACGAGGTCTCCGAACGGGCCCGGGTCTACCCGGAGGAGGTCCGTGACCGCATCCGCACCGACGTCCACGCGTATGTCAGTTACGTGGTGAACACGGAGTGGGACAGCATGGCCGAGAACTCCGAACTCACCGACCGTGGACAGCAGTTGCTCACCCGGGTCCGCCACGACGTGACCGACTACGAACCCAGGTCCGACTTCGAGGCGCAGGCCTATCAGCCGCTGGTCGACCAGGTCGCCGCCGCCGACGACGCCCGCAGCGCCCGAGGCGACAGCGCGGGGGCCACCATGCCCGGCGTGGTGTGGTTCGGCCTGATCGCCGGCGGTCTGGTGACCATCGGCATGATCTTCGCGCTGCAGATCCGCCGCACCCCGCGCGAACTGATCCTGGCCGGGCTCTTCTCGGCCCTGTTCGCCTTCCTGCTCTTCCTGATCTGGGACTTCGACGCGCCCTACGGCCGCGGCATCTCGGCCAGCGCGGATCCGTTCCGGGCGCTGTTCGACAACCTAGGGGGGTGAGTCAGCCGGCGACGAGCGATGCCAGCTGGGTGAGGTTGTCGATCCGCCAGTCCGCGCTCTGGACGACGGTCGGGTCGTCGGCCCACCAGTGGCCCCACGGCCCGCGCCGGATGTGCGCCGCGCGCAGGCCCGCCGCCTTCGCCGGGTAGATGTCGTGTGCGGGGTGGTCACCGACGTACACGGTCCGCTCCGGCGCGGCCTGCGCGACCTCGGCGACCCGGGCGAAGAACGACGGATCGGGCTTCGCCACGCCCCACTCCTCCGACGTGACGACGAGGTCGGCGGGCAGATCCAGGTCACGCAGCAGCTCGCCCGCGCGCGGGCTCTGATTCCCCGCGATGACGACGCGGATCCCCTGCTTGCGCAGGCCGCCGAGCGCGGGTCTCACGTCGGGATAGAGGTCGGTCTCGCTCAGATGCTCGCCGCGTCCCGCGACCTCACGGGCGTGGTACGCGGCGGCGACATCCATGTCCGGACTGAGCAGGCGCAGCGCGTCGGTGGCGTCCTGCCCCCGTGTGACCACGCTTCCCACGAGCGCGGAGACGGTGTGCCGTGGCACGCCGAGCCAGTCCGCCCAGGACGCCCAGTAACGGTCATCTTTCGTGAGGGTCTCCCCCACGCCCAACACCACAGTCTCGATCATCATCGTCCGTAGCCTAGGACTCCGCCCCACCACCGGCCGTGCGCCGCGCAGGCCTCGACGTGTGTTCGGCCGCCGCACCGCACCGGCCGCCCCCGCAGGTCCGTAAACCGGGCTGCGCCACGGCCCCGCGCGGCGCACTCTGGTGGCATGGCAGCCTGGCAGACACCCATCGTCGTTCACCCGCCCGCTTCCGACGGCGGACGGCAGGTCACCGTGCGGGGGCGGACCGTCGGTGTCGCCCACGACGACCGGGACCTGGTGGAGTTCCTGCGCCGTACGGGACTCGGCGACGCCGACATGGCGCTTGACGACCCGCATCTGGTGGAGTGGCGCGGCGGCGGGCCGCATGTGTGGGCCGCTACACCGCCGACGCCCTGATATCCCGTCATCGGGGCCGCGACACCCCGGCCCGTTCCCCTGTCCGGCCCACGCGGTTGCCCCGTTCGCGCGACAGCGATCGCGGCCACCGGGGTCCCTGCCTAGCGTTTCGGGCATCGAGGTGCATTTCAGGCGCAAGCGGAAGAAGGTCCGCGGCTGCTCCTCGGGGACCCGGAGGAATCATCATGCGCGCGATACGCGTTGCCTCGGCCGCTCTGCTCGCCGCCACCGCCCTGACCCTCACCGCCCCCACCGCGGCCGTCGCGGACGACGGCGACACGAAGAACGACATCACGTCGTTCGGCTTCCGCGTCACCCCGTCGACGATCGCCGCGGGCGGCCAGGTCACGCTCAGTGTGGACGGCTGCCAAGGCGACACGACGGTCACCTCCGGGGTCTTCGACGACGCCCATATCCCCCATGGGCAGCAGTCCGTCAACGCCCAGGTCTTCCCGGACGCCAAACCCGGCGCGATGTACGAGGTGACCTTCGACTGCAAGGGCGAGAAGGGGACGACGGATCTCACCATCGCCACGGGTCGTCCCACGCACCACCCCACCATGCACCCCACCACCCCCGTCCACCGGGGCGTGAAGGCCGGCGTCGGCGGCAGCTTCGGCGGTCTCGATCTGCACGAGATCGCTCTGGGCGGCGCCCTGATCGTGGGCACGCTCGGCACCGCTTACTACTGGACGCGCCGCCGGACCGGCGACGACAACTCCTGACCCGCCCGCCGCACGGGTCGCCGCCTGGCCGCCGACTGAATCGGGT
>NZ_JBHYIG010000068.1:0-34698 GCF_042740015.1 Streptomyces sp. NPDC059037 | reverse complement strand
TGGTCCAGGGGCTCACCCTGCCCTGGCTGGTGAAGAAGCTCGGCGTGCGCGCGGACACCGACGTCGAGCGGGCCATCGAGCGGGAGCTCGCCGTCCGTGCCGCCAAGGCGGCCAAGCGCAGGCTCAAGGAGATCGAGGAGGTCGAGGAGCTGCCGGAGGACGTCCAGGAGCGGCTGCAGCGCGGGGCGTTCGACATCGGGGCCCGCATCAGCCCCGACATCGTCGACGACGAGCGGCGGGAGCGGTACGCCAAGCGCGTCGACCGGCTCAAGGCGGTCCAGCGCATCCAGCGCGAGATGATGTCCGCCGCCCGCCACGAGGTGCTCGCGGCGCGCAGCGAGCCCGGCGCCGACCCCGAGATCGTCGACCGCGTCCTGCACCATCTCGACGTACGCAGTCTGCGTCCCTGAGGCCCGGCCCCGGACGGGGTGTCAGCCCCGGCCCGTGCGCGGGACGATCGGCGGGGCCGGATGCGGACGTTCGCCGTCCGGCGGCAGTTCGGCCCAGGCCGTGTTGACCCGCGGCAGCGCGTAGGGGTGCTGCTCGGCCAGCCACTGGATCAGCTGCTCGCGCACCGTGACCCGCACCGTCCAGATGTCGTCCGCGTCCTTGGCGGTGACCAGGGCGCGCACCTGGATCGTGTTCGGCGTCGTGTCCGTGACCGCGAGGCCCCAGTCCCTGCCGTCCCAGGCGCCGCACTCGCGCAGGATGTCCCGGAGCTGCTCGCGCATCTCCTGCACGGGCGCGCTGTGGTCGAGCTGGAAGAAGACCGTGCCGGTCATCTGGGCGCCGCCGCGCGACCAGTTCTCGAAGGGCTTCGACGTGAAGTACGACACCGGCATCGTGATCCGGCGTTCGTCCCAGGTCCGCACCGTGAGGAAGGTCAGCGTGATCTCGTCGATCGTGCCCCACTCCCCGTCCACCACCACGGTGTCCCCGAGCCGCACCATGTCGCCGAAGGCGATCTGCAGGCCCGCGAAGAGATTGCCGAGCGTGGACTGCGCGGCGACGCCCGCGACGATGCCGAGCACGCCCGCCGACGCGAGCAGCGACGTGCCCGCCGCCTGCATCGCGGGGAAGGTCAGCAGCATCGCGCCGATGGCCACCACACAGACGATCGCGGTGACCACCCGCTGGATGAGCGTGACCTGCGTCCGCACCCTGCGTACCCGGGCCGGGTCGCGGTGGGCGGCGGCGTAACGCGCGTACGAGGATTCGACGACGGCCGCCGCGATGCGGACGAGCAGCCACGCCATGGACCCTATGAGCACCAGGGTGAGCGTTCTGCCGATGCCCGCCGAATGGTCCTCGGCGATCTCTGCCTGGTCGTAGAAGCCGCGCAGCAGGGCGACGCAGAGGACGACTTGGAGCGGCAGCCGGCAGCGGCGCAGGAGGCCCCACACGGGGGCTTCGGGGTGCCGGGCGTCGGCCCTGCGCAGCAGCACGTCGGCGAGCCACCCGACGGCCAGCGTGAGCACGACCGAGCCGCCGACCACGATCAACGGACGCAGTACGTTCTCCATGCCTCAGAGGGTAGGTGGCACGATGGCCTCATGAACATCGTGCTTTTCCATTCGACGTACGGGCTGCGGCCCGCGGTGCACGCGGCGGCCGACCGGCTGCGCGCGGCGGGGCACCAGGTGTGGACCCCCGATCTCTTCGAGGGGCGCACCTTCGACACCGTCGAGGAAGGCATGGCCTTCAAGGAGGAACTCGGCAAGGACGAGCTCCTGAAGCGGGCCATCCTGGCCGCGGCGCCCTACTCCGAGCGGGGTCTCGTCTACGCCGGGTTCTCCTTCGGCGCCGCCACCGCGCAGACGCTCGCGCTCGGCGACGACAAGGCGCGCGGTCTGCTGCTCCTGCACGGCACCTCCGACATCGCGGAGAGCGCCACGGTGGACGAGCTGCCGGTGCAGCTGCACGTCGCCGAGCCCGACCCGTTCGAGACGGACGACTGGCTGAGCGCGTGGTACCTGCAGATGGGGCGGGCCGGGGCCGACGTGGAGGTCTACCGCTACGCGGGCGCCGGGCATCTGTACACCGACCCCGACCTGGACGACTACGACGCCGAGGCGGCGGAGTCGACCTGGCGGACGGCGCTGGGCTTCCTGGAGACCCTCTGAGGGTTCACGCGCGCGTGCAGCGCCCCACCGGGGCGCTCACCGGCGGCTTGCACTGCAGGCCGTAGTCATCGCCGCTGGAGCTGAGATACCGCCCGACGCAGGTGTCGCCGCTGGTCTTGCCGCGCTCGGCACAGAACCGCAGGGCGGCCCGGCCGTCCGCGAAGGGCCCGGGAGCGTAGATCACCCAGAAGCCGGGCCGCAGCGATGCGTAGTCGTCGCTGCGCACATACGCGGCCTCCGGCACGTCCTTGCGCACCGCCGCGAGCCTGCGGTCGCGGGCGGCCTCGCCCGAGCCGACGGGCTCGGAGAAGAGCTGGGCGATCCAGCCCGATGCGGGCGGGGCGGCGGGAGAGGTCGCCGGCGGCGTGGTCGGGCCCGGGCGCTTGCCGCCCTTGTCCTCCTCCCCCTCCCCGCCCGTACCGGCACCGCCCCGCAGCGCGAGCACCAGCGCGGCGCCGGCCACCAGGGCGAAGGCCACGGCAACCGCCGCGACGATCACCGGCGTACGTCTGCGGGGCTCGGCGGGCGGCGGGTCCACTGTGGCGGCGGGCTGTCCCACGGGGGTGGAGATTGGTCCCACAGGGGTGGAGGTTGGCCCCACGGGGGTGGAGGGCGCTCCCACGGGGGTGGCGGGCCGCTGCGAGATCGCCGTCGGCTGCCACGTGGTCCCGTCCGCCACCGCGGCGAGCATCGCGTCGAGCCGGTCCGCGTCCGGGCGCAGTGCCGGGTCCCGCACCAGGAGGGCGCCCAGGACCGGAGCGAGCGGTCCGGAGCGGGCCGGCGGCGGCACCGGGGAGTCGAGCACGGCGGCGAGCGTGGCCAGTGACGTGCCGCGGCGCAGCGGACTGACGCCCTCCACGGCCACGTACAGGACCAGGCCGAGTGACCACAGGTCGCCTGCCGGACCCTCGCCGGTGCCGCGGATCCGCTCGGGCGCGATGTACTCCGGAGAGCCGATCAGGTCGCCCGTGGCAGTGAGTTGCGTGGAGCCGCTCAGCGAGGCGATGCCGAAGTCGGTCAGGACCACCGAGGGCGTGCCTCCCGCGTCCTGCGGCGATCGCTCCCGCAGCAGGACGTTGGCCGGTTTGATGTCCCGGTGCAGGATGCCCGCCGCGTGCGCGACCCGCAGGGCCGACAGCAGCTCGCGGCCGATGCGCGCCGCTTCGCGCGGCGCCAGCGTCCCCTCCTCCAGGAGGTCCTGGAGGGTGCGCCCCGGCAACAGCTCCATCACCAGCCACGGGTGCGGGGACGCGGGAGTGTCGAGGATCTGGTGGATCGTCACCACATGGGGGTGATTGAGCCGGGCCAGCGCGCGGGCCTCGCGCAGCACCCGCTCCCGCAGGACGCGCGACTGCTCGGCCGTCAGCTCGGGCCCCGCGGGCCGCACCTCCTTGATGGCCACCTCTCGGTGCAGCACGGTGTCGCGCGCCCGCCACACCGTGCCCATGCCTCCGCTGCCGAGCCGCTCCAGCAGCTCGAAGCGCCCGTCGATCACGTCCCCCTGGCCACTCATGGCGCAAGAGTAAAGGGCGGCAGCGCCATCCCGTGAGCCGGTCGTCTGAGGTCAGCGCACCGGGGCGTCGGTCCGCTCGACCTTCTGGGTGCCGCTGAGCGTGCGGTACGAACGGGCCCACTTCGACGTCGCCTTGGGGTCCTTGCGGTCGGACAGGACGTAGTAGTCCATCTGCGAGCGCTCGGCCGTCACGTCCAGGACGCCGTAGCCGTGCGAATCCATGTCCAGCCACTTCACATGGCGGTTGGCCGCCTTGATCGCGCCCACCGCGACCAGCGAGAGGGTGTGCGGGGCGACGTGCAGCATGTCGTCCACGTTGTCGGAGGTCACGGACGTGACCACGAACTCCGTGGCCGCGGACGGCGATCCGGGGTACGTGGCGGCCTTGACCGGCACGTCGTTCGCCCAGGCCATGTGGATGTCGCCGGTGAGGAAGACGGTGTTGCGCACGGCCTTGTCGACCAGGTGCGCGATGAGTTCCTTGCGGTCGTCCGTGTAGCCGTCCCACTGGTCGGCGTTGATGGCGAGGCCTTCCTTGGGCAGGCCGAGCAACTCCGCGAGGGGGCCGAGCAGATGGGCCGGCACGGACCCGAAGGCGACCGGCGAGATCATCACCGAGGTGCCGACCAGCTTCCAGGCGGCGTCCGAGGAGGCCAGGCCCGCCTTCAGCCAGTCGAGCTGGGCGCGGCCCGTGAGCGTACGGTCCGGGTCGTCGACGTCACCGCTGCCGAAGCCCGCCTGCTCGGAGCGGAACGAGCGCAGGTCGAGCAGGTGCAGATCGGCCAGCTTGCCGAAGCGCAGACGGCGGTAGACGGTGCCTTCAGTAGAAGGGCGTACGGGCATCCACTCGAAGTACGCCTGCTTGGCGGCCGCCATGCGCTGTGCCCAGTCGCCCTCGGTCTCGGGGGAGTGGTTCACCGCGCCGCCCGACCAGGTGTTGTCGGCGAACTCGTGGTCGTCCCAGATCGCGATCACGGGGTGCGTCGCGTGCATCGCCTGCGCGTCGGCGTCGGTCTTGTGGACGCCGTGCCGGGTGCGGTAGTCGGCGAGCGTGATGATCTCGTGCCGCGGCTCGTGCTGTCGTACGACGTACTTGGCGGCCGGGTACTCGCCGGTCGGGTACTCGTAGAGGTAGTCGCCGAGGTGCAGGACCGCGTCGAGTTCGGTGCGGGCCGCGAGATGGCGGTACGCGGAGAAGTAGCCGGCCTCCCAGTTGGCGCAGGAGACCACGCCGAACCGGACGCCGGGGGCGGCCGCGTCGTGCGCGGGGGTGGTGCGGGTGCGGCCCACGGGGGAGTGCGTGTCGCCCGCGGAGAAGCGGAAGTAATAGGCGGTGGCCGGGCGCAAGCCTCTTACGTCCGCTTTGACCGTGTGGTCGGACGCGGCCCGCGCGGTGGATCTCCCGCGGCTGACTGTCCGGGTGAAGCCTTTGTCCTCGGCTATCTCCCAACTCACCTCGGTGTCAGGCCCCTTGCCGGACCCGGGCGTGGCCTCCGGCACGGGCGTCACACGGGTCCACAGCAGCACACCGTCGGGCAGCGGGTCGCCGGAGGCCACCCCGTGGTGGAAGGCGGGCCCATCGGCGGCGTGCGCGGAGGGGGCGGCGGCGAGCGGGGCCGTGAGGACCGCGGTGGCGGCAGCGGCCTTGACGACCGTACGGCGGCGCGGGTTCGAGGAGTTGAGTGGCGTCTGGGCGCTGTTTCGACTGGTCACGGGCGATCACCTTACTGATCAGTAATCGCGAAAAGCGGGCGACCTGTAAAAGTTCGCCCGCTCTTCCGCCAACAGCCGCTCAGCGTGCGGCTTTTGCGCCGGTTCAGCCCTTGGCCGGTCGTTGGTCAGCCGTTGATCAGCTGTTGTTGAGCCGTTGGTCAGCCCTTGAGTGCCGCGTCGATGGCCTTCTTGTACTCCTCGACCGTCGAGGGCGCGTTCTTCTGGTCGGCGCCGGTCAGCTTCTTGCCGTCCATGACGAAGGAGGGCGTTCCGTCGACCTTGTCCTTGTTGTCGTCGAACTTCTTCGACATCTCGATGGCCCAGCGGTCGTACGTGCCGTCCTTGACGTCCTTCTTGAAGGACGCGCTCTTCTTGAGCTCCGGGACCTCGTTCGCGATCTTGAGGAGGTACGAGTCCTCCTTGAACTTGTCGGAGGTCTCCGCCGGGTGGTTCTCCTTGGAGAACAGCGCCTTCTTGTAGTCGACGAACGCCTGGTCGCTCACGTTCAGGGCGGCACCGAGCGCGCTGAGCGCGTTCTTGGATCCCTCACCGGTGAGGTTGCGGTCCAGGAACGAGGCGCCGATGAACTGGATCTTGTACTTGCCGTCCTCGACGTCCTTCTCGACGGTCGGGCCGACGGTCTGCTCGAAGCTGGCGCAGATCGGGCAGCGCGGGTCCTCGTAGACCTTGAGGGTCTTCTTGGCGCTGTCCTTGCCGATGACGACCGTCGTGCCGTCCGTGCCCGAGGAGTTCGCGGGCTTGACCAGCTTCTCGTCCTTGGCGGCGTCCCAGTGGCTGGGCTTGTTGGCCTGCATGACGGCGTAGCCGACGCCGCCGGCGATCGCCAGGACGGCGATGACGGAGATGCCGACGATCGTCTGCCGCTTGCGCTTCTCGCGCTTGCGCTCGGCTTCCTGCTGGGCGCGGATCCGCTCGCGGGCCGCCGACTTGGCCGCCTGGCTGTTGCGCTTGCTCATGATGATGTTCTCCGTAGGGGGTTACGTACGTGGGGACGGTCGTGCTCAGGCGAAGGCGGCCGAGCACGGCGGTCCACGCCGTCCCACGAAGTGCACGAGCGGCCGCGTACGCGCGACCGTGACCCGGCGGGCCGGGCGCGGCAGGCGGCGTACGGGCCGCGGCCGGATACCCACCGCGGCGACCGCGATCAGCAGCGGCCGGAAGGTGGCGGCGGTCACCGCGCGAAGGAGCTGGGCCAGGGCGCGCTCGCCGCGCCGCAGCCAGACCGCCGCGAGCAGGCCGACGCCGATGTGCGCGGCGAGCAGCAGCCAGGCGGTGCGCGGATCGGTGTCGGTGAGCAGGACGGCGGCGCGGTGCCCATCGCCGCCGGCCATCCGGGCCAGGGGGGTGCCGACGCTGCCGCCGCACAGCACGTCGAAGCCGACCGAGCGCAGCGGTCCCGCGACGGGGCCGCCCGCCTGTCCGTAACAGACGTGCTGTCCGGTGGTGAACACCGTGTCGGCGGCCAGCTCCAGCGGGATCAGCAGCGCGGCGATGCGGAGACAGCCGCGTTCACGCCCCGCGAGCGCGTACGCGATGACGAAGACACCCGCGGCGATCGCGGCGACCGTGGCAAGCGGCAGCGGGGCGCGGGACAGCAGAACGTGCGACGCGGCGGAGAGCATCACGACGAGCGCCGTGAAGAGCGCCGCGCGCACGGCTCTGAGGTGGGTCCCGGATATGTCCATCGCGCAAGCGAGTGTGCCATGCGCTTCTGTAGGACAGCCCTAAAGGGTGCCTATGAATTGCACGGGGGGCACGCCGCCCGTCGGCCTACAGGCCGGGGATCCGGCCGTTGCGGAACAGGTCGACGAAGATCTGGTGGTCGCGGCGGGCGCGCGCGCCGTACTCGTGCGCGAAGTCCACGAGCAGATCCCCGAAGCCGTCCTCGTCGGCCGCGATGGCGGCGTCGATCGCGCGCTCCGTGGAGAACGGCACCAGGTCGGAGTGGCCGCTCTCGTCGTCCGCCGCCGCGTGCATGGTGGCCGTGGCGCGGCCCAGGTCGGCGACGACCGCGGCGATCTCGTCCAGGTCGTCGATGTCCGACCAGTCCAGGTCCACGGCGTACGGGGAGACCTCGGCCACCAGCTGACCCGCGCCGTCCAGCTCGGTCCAGCCCAGCCACGGGTCGGCGTGCGCCTGCAGCGCGCGCTGCGAGATGACCGTGCGGTGGCCCTCGTGCTGGAAGTAGTCGCGGATCGCGGCGTCCGTGATGTGCCGCGAGACGGCCGGGGTCTGGGCCTGCTTGAGGTAGATCACGACGTCGTTCTCCAGCGCGTCGCTGTTGCCCTCCAGAAGGATGTTGTACGAGGGCAGACCCGCCGAGCCGATGCCGATGCCGCGGCGGCCGACGACGTCCTTCACGCGGTAGGAGTCGGGGCGAGCGAGCGAGGACTCCGGCAGCGTCTCCAGATAGCCGTCGAAGGCGGCGAGGACCTTGTAACGGGTCGCCGCGTCCAGCTCGATGGAGCCGCCGCCGGAGGCGAAGCGGCGCTCGAAGTCACGGATCTCCGTCATCGACTCCAGGAGCCCGAAGCGGGTCAGCGAACGCGCGTCGCGCAGCGCGTCCAGGAGCGGGCCCTGGGCGGTGTCCAGGGTGAAGGGCGGCACCTCGTCGCTCTTGGCGCCCGTCGCCAGGTCGTGGATCCGCTCGCGGTAGGCCGCGGCGTAGATCCGCACCAGGTCGGTGATCTGCTCGTCGCTCAGCGCCTTCGTGTAGCCGATCAGCGCCACGGAGGCGGCGAAGCGCTTCAGGTCCCAGGTGAAGGGCCCGACGTACGCCTCGTCGAAGTCGTTCACGTTGAAGATCAGGCGGCCCTGGGCGTCCATGTACGTGCCGAAGTTCTCCGCGTGCAGGTCGCCGTGGATCCACACCCGGCCCGTGCGGTCGTCCAGGAAGGGCCCGCCGTGCTGCTCGCGCTCCAGGTCCGCGTAGAACAGGCAGGCCGTGCCGCGGTAGAACGCGAAGGCGGAGGCGGCCATCTTCCGGAACTTCACCCGGAACGCGGCGGGGTCCGCGGCGAGCAGCTCACCGAACGCGGTGTCGAAGACGGCGAGGATCTGCTCGCCGCGCTGCTCAGCGGTGGGCTGCGGGACCGACATCGCGGGGTGCCTCCAGGTAACAGGTGGTGCCAGGTGGTGCATGACATTTGGGACAGGTGCTCCGTCCTGTCCAACGCTCGACGGTACCCCCGAGTGCCCGCCGCTTGTCAGTGCCGCGGATTAGACTTCCACGCTGTCCCCCCAGACTGCCCGCAGCCTGTCACCCACCGTTCTCCGGAGGCCTCCCGCCGTGACCAAGCCGCCCTTTACGCACCTCCACGTCCACACCCAGTACTCGCTCCTGGACGGTGCCGCGCGGCTGAAGGACATGTTCAACGCGTGTAAAGAGATGGGCATGTCGCACATCGCCATGTCCGACCACGGCAACCTCCACGGGGCGTACGACTTCTTCCACTCCGCGCAGAAGGCCGGCGTGACGCCGATCATCGGCATCGAGGCGTATGTGGCGCCGGAGTCGCGGCGCAACAAGCGGAAGATCAAGTGGGGGCAGCCGCACCAGAAGCGTGACGACGTGTCCGGTTCCGGTGGTTACACCCACAAGACGATCTGGGCGGCGAACAAAACCGGCCTGCACAACCTGTTCCGGCTCTCCTCGGACGCGTACGCCGAAGGCTGGCTCCAGAAGTGGCCGCGCATGGACAAGGAGACCATCTCCCAGTGGTCGGAGGGCCTGATCGCCTCCACCGGCTGCCCCTCCGGGGAGCTCCAGACCCGCCTGCGCCTGGGCCAGTACGAGGAGGCCCGCAAGGCGGCGGGCGAGTACCAGGACATCTTCGGCAAGGACCGTTACTTCCTGGAGCTGATGGACCACGGCATCGAGATCGAGCGCCGGGTCCGCGACGACCTCCTGAAGATCGGCAAGGAGCTGGGCATCCCGCCCCTGGTCACGAACGACTCGCACTACACCTACGCCCACGAGTCGACCGCGCACGACGCCCTGCTCTGCATCCAGACCGGCAAGAACCTCTCGGACCCGGACCGCTTCCGCTTCGACGGGACGGGCTACTACCTGAAGTCGACGGACGAGATGTACGCCATCGACTCCTCGGACGCCTGGCAGGAGGGCTGCGCCAACACCCTGCTGGTCGCCGAGCAGATCGACACCACCGGGATGTTCGAGAAGCGCGACCTGATGCCGAAGTTCGACATCCCGGAGGAGGGCTACACCAACACCACCTGGTTCAAGGAGGAGGTGCGGCGCGGCATGGCCCGCCGCTATCCGGGAGGTGTCCCCGACGACCGGCAGAAGCAGGCCGAGTACGAGATGGACATCATCATCCAGATGGGGTTCCCGGGGTACTTCCTCGTGGTCGCCGACTTCATCATGTGGGCCAAGAACAACGGCATCGCGGTGGGTCCGGGGCGTGGCTCCGCGGCCGGTTCGATCGTCGCGTACGCCATGGGCATCACCGACCTCGACCCCATCACGCACGGGCTGATCTTCGAGCGGTTCCTCAACCCCGAGCGCGTCTCGATGCCCGATGTCGACATCGACTTCGACGAGCGCAGGCGCGTCGAAGTGATCAGGTACGTGACCGAGAAGTACGGCGCCGACAAGGTCGCCATGATCGGCACGTACGGCAAGATCAAGGCCAAGAACGCGATCAAGGACTCCGCGCGCGTGCTCGGCTATCCGTACGCGATGGGCGACCGCCTCACCAAGGCCATGCCCGCCGACGTCCTGGGCAAGGGCATCGACCTCTCCGGCATCACCGACACCACCCACCCGCGCTACAGCGAGGCGGGCGAGATCCGGGGGATGTACGAGAACGAGCCGGACGTGAAGAAGGTCATCGACACCGCGAAGGGTGTGGAGGGCCTGGTCCGGCAGATGGGCGTGCACGCCGCCGGCGTGATCATGTCCAGCGAGCCGATCATCGAGCATGCCCCGGTCTGGGTGCGGCACACGGACGGCGTGACCATCACGCAGTGGGACTACCCCCAGTGCGAGTCGCTCGGCCTGATCAAGATGGACTTCCTGGGCCTGCGCAACCTCACCATCATGGACGACGCCGTGAAGATGGTGCGGTCCAACAAGGGCATCGACCTGGAGATGCTCTCGCTCCCGCTGGACGACCCCAAGACGTACGAACTGCTCTGCCGCGGTGACACGCTCGGCGTCTTCCAGTTCGACGGCGGCCCGATGCGCTCGCTGCTCCGCCAGATGCAGCCCGACAACTTCGAGGACATTTCCGCCGTCTCGGCCCTGTACCGGCCGGGCCCGATGGGCATGAACTCGCACACGAACTACGCGGAGCGCAAGAACGGCCGCCAGGAGATCACGCCGATCCACCCGGAGCTCGAAGAGCCCCTGAAGGAGACGCTCGGCCTGACCTACGGCCTCATCGTGTACCAGGAGCAGGTGCAGAAGGCCGCGCAGATCATCGCCGGTTACTCGCTCGGCGAAGCCGACATCCTGCGCCGCGTGATGGGCAAGAAGAAGCCCGAGGAGCTGGAGAAGAACTTCGTCCTCTTCCAGGCGGGCGCCAAGGAGAAGGGCTTCTCGGACGCCGCGATCAAGGCCCTGTGGGACGTCCTTGTCCCGTTCGCCGGATACGCGTTCAACAAGGCGCACTCATCGGCGTACGGCCTGGTCACCTACTGGACCGCCTACCTCAAGGCGAACTACCCGGCCGAGTACATGGCCGCGCTGCTCACCTCGGTGAAGGACGACAAGGACAAGTCGGCCATCTACCTGAACGAGTGCCGGCGCATGGGCATCAAGGTGCTGCCGCCCAATGTGAACGAGTCCGTGCACAACTTCGCCGCCCAGGGCGACGACGTGATCCTCTTCGGCCTGGAGGCGGTCCGCAACGTCGGCACGAACGTGGTCGAGTCGATCATCCGCTCGCGCAAGGCGAAGGGGAAGTACACCTCCTTCCCCGACTACCTCGACAAGGTCGAGGCCACCGCCTGCAACAAGCGGACCACGGAGTCGCTGATCAAGGCGGGCGCCTTCGACACCATGGGGCACACCCGCAAGGGCCTGACCGCGCAGTACGAGCCGATGATCGACAATGTCGTCGCGGTCAAGCGCAAGGAAGCGGAAGGACAGTTCGACCTCTTCGGAGGGGGCGACGACGGCGGTGACGAGCCGGGCTTCGGGCTCGACGTGGAGTTCTCCACCGACGAGTGGGAGAAGACGTATCTGCTCGCCCAGGAGCGGGAGATGCTCGGTCTGTACGTCTCCGACCACCCGCTCTTCGGCCTGGAACACGTCCTGTCGGACAAGGCCGACGCGGGCATCGGACAGCTCACCGGCGGCGACTACTCGGACGGCTCGATCGTCACCATCGGCGGCATCATCTCCGGCCTCCAGCGCAAGATGACCAAGCAGGGCAACGCCTGGGCGATCGCCACCGTCGAGGACCTCGCGGGTTCCATCGAGTGCATGTTCTTCCCCGCGACCTACCAGCTCGTCTCGACCCAACTGGTCGAGGACGCCGTGGTGTTCGTCAAGGGCCGCCTCGACAAGCGCGAGGACGTGCCGCGCCTGGTGGCGATGGAGCTCCAGGTCCCCGACCTGTCGAACGCGGGCACCAACGCGCCCGTCCTGATCACCATCCCGACGGTGAAGGTGACCCCGCCGATGGTCAGCCGCCTCGGCGAGATCCTCAGCCACCACCGGGGCAACAGCGAGGTGCGGATCAAGCTCCAGGGGGCGCAGAAGACGACGGTGCTGCGGCTCGACCGGCACCGGGTGCAGCCCGATCCGGCCCTTTTCGGTGACCTGAAGGTGCTGCTCGGCCCGTCCTGCCTGGCGGGGTAGCACCTGGCCCACCGCATGAAGCATGAAGGGGCGCCCCCGGACGCCCGGGGGCGCCCCTTCATGTGTGCCTGCCTGTACGTCAGTTGTGGCCGAAGCGGCGCTGGTGCTTGCGGGCGACCTCGGCGGGGCTGCCCTGCGACTGCACGGCGTCCTTCATCCTCGACTCGGCCTGCTCCGCGGACGTCTTCGCCTGCTCGCCCGCCTGCTCGGCGGCCGAAGCGCGACCCCGGTCCGAGACGCCGGTCTTGCGGTGCTGTTTCTTGGCCATTGTGATCTTCCTCCTGAGGGGGATCTAGGGGCCAGGACGGGACCAGATTCACATATGGCGGCAAACCGCGCATTTCAGAGAATTACCGTGCGTAACAAGCTGTCTCGTGGGGCGAAGTCGAGACACGCCACGCCGAAGATCGAGTTCCGGCCGTTAACCTCCGCAGGGTCGGGCAGACTCGAAGGAAACCCGAAGCATTACTTCCCGAGCCATGACTTCCAGGGAATCTCCAGGGAAAGAGGGTGGATCGCGTGGACCGCTGCATCGTCCTGGTGGACGCCGGGTATCTGCTGGGTGCCGCCGCGAGTCTCCTCGCGGGCGAGCCGTCCCGGTCCCGGATCACCGTCGATCACGCCGCCCTGATCCAGGGCATCCGAGAGCGCGCCGAGTCCGACACCGAGCGCCCCCTGCTGCGGATCTACTGGTTCGACGGCGCCCCCGACCGCGTGCCCCAGCCGGAGCACCGCAGGCTGCGGGTCATGCCGCGCGTGACGGTCCGGCTCGGCGCGCTGACCCGCAGCGACGGGCGGTGGGCCCAGAAGGGCGTGGACGCCGCCATGCACGCCGAGTTGACGGAGCTGGCCCGCAACCGCGCCTGCTCGGACGTCGTGCTCGTCACCGGCGACGGGGACCTGCTGCCCGGCATGATGGCCGCCAAGGAGCACGGCGTCGCCGTCCACCTGTGGGCCGTGCAGGCCGCCGACGGCGACTACAACCAGTCCGAGGACCTGGTGGCCGAGGCCGACGAGCGCCGCGTCCTCGACCGGGCCTGGATCACCAAGGCCGTACGCGCCAAGGAGCTCACCGGCGTCTGCGCGCCACCGCCCGCGCCGCGCCCGGAGATCGCCGCGATCCTCTCCGCGCCCCTTCCCGAGTCCGCGCTCGCCGCCGGCGCCCAGCGGGCCGCCGAGGAGGCCGCCGGCGTACAGCACACGGAGAGCACGGCCAACGGCGACAGCGCCGCCCCCCACCACATCCCCGCGGGCAAGGGCGTCCCCACCCCCAAGGACCTGGCCGCCCTGCGCGGCCCCGGCGCCCCGGCCGCCGCGCAGCACCCCACCAACGCGACGCTGCGCTGGTCGTCCGACAAGGGCTGGGTCGAGCGGCCGGGCGGCGCCGCCGAGAGCGCGGAGGCCGCGGCGCTGCCGACGCTGGCCCAGCTGACCACGGCCGAGCAGCGCTGGGCCGACCGCGAGGAGGACATCACCACCGTCGGCGGCGACCCCTTCGAGGTGGGACAGGTGTTCGCGCGCCGCTGGATGGCGCGCCTGCCCGAGCAGCACAACCTGCAGAAACTCTCGACGATGTACCCGCGCATCCCGCACCGCGTCGACGGCGAGCTGCTGCGGTACGCGGCCCGGTTCGGCCTGCTCGCGCACAAGGACGACCAGATCGACGAGCACGACCGGTACGCGATCCGGGCGGGCTTCTGGCGGGAGATCGACGTCCACACGGCGGTCGAACACGCGCCGGTGGGCGACCGCTCGGGGGAGTGACACACGCGTACGGAGATGACCGATACAGGGCGTACGGGGCGCCCCGGGCGTCGTGCCGGACGCGGGACCCCGTACCCTCGTCCTTCGTGAGTACGCGCTCGGCACAGGTGGTCCGCCAAGGGCTCCGACAGGGTCACGGCAGCGATGCCGTCTGCGCGGTGCGCGACCTCGTCAAGACGTATCCCGCCGCCCGTGGCCGGCGCGGCACGCCCGCGACGCCCGAGGTGCGCGCCACCGACGGCATCAGCCTCGATGTGATGCGCGGCGAGATCTTCGGCCTGCTCGGGCCCAACGGCGCCGGCAAGTCCACCCTCGTACGCCAGCTGACCGGCCTGATGCGGCCCGACAGCGGCGGCGTCGAGATCCTCGGCCACGACATCCTGCGCCACCCCGAGCGGGCCGCGCGGATCCTCGCCTACCTGGGGCAGGAGTCCACCGCGCTCGACGAGTTGACCGTCTCGCTCGCCGTCGAGACGACCGCGCGCCTTCGCGGCCTCGATGTGCGCGCGGCGCGGGCCGAGCGCGACGGCGTACTCGAAGAGCTGGCGCTCACCCCTCTCGCGGCGCGGCCGCTGAAGAAACTCTCCGGCGGGCAGCGCAGGCTCGCCTGCTTCGCCACCGCGCTGGTGGGGGAGCGGCCGCTGCTCGTCCTCGACGAGCCGACGACCGGCATGGACCCCATCGCGCGGCGCGCCGTCTGGGGCGCCGTCGACCGGCGCAGGGCCGAGCGCGGCACGACGGTCCTGCTCGTCACCCACAACGTCATCGAGGCTGAGACGGTCCTCGACCGTGTCGCCGTCCTCGACCACGGCAAGGTCATCGCCTGCGACACCCCGGCCGGACTCAAGGAGCAGGTAGCGGGCGAGGTGCGGGTGGAGCTCGTCTGGCGCGACCGGGCGCCGCTCGACGTCCCCGAGGTGGCGGCGCTGCGCTCGTCCGCGGTGGAGTCCGGGCGGCGCTGGTCGCTGCGGCTCGCCCCCGACGAGGCACGGGCCGCGGTCGGGGCGATCACCGGCGGGGCCGCCTTCGCGTCGCTCGACGACTTCACCCTGGCCACGCCCAGCCTGGAGGACGTCTACCTTGCCCTGGGCGGGAATGCCAAGGGGCTGGTAAAGGCGTGAGGTCTGCCAGCCGGCGAAGAGACAGGCACATGATCAGGAGGGGCGTCCGATGAGTGCGGTTCCTTTGGAAGCCGCGGTACGGGCTGACGACGGCTACGAGCGGCAGACCGAAGCCCCCGCGCCCCTTGGGCCCCGCGCGCGGCTGTTCCCCGCGCTCTCGGCCGTCTACCGTGCGCAGCTCTCCCGGGCGCGGGTGGCCCGCATCCCCCTGCTCTTCGTGGCGACCTTCCAGTCCGTCGGGATCATGATCCTGATGCGCGGCGTGGTCGACGGCGGCGGCGAGGCGCATGCCGTGGTCGCCGGGTCCTCCGTGCTCGTCGTCGCGTTCGTCGCGCTCAACCTGCTCGCGCAGTACTTCGGGCAGCTGCGGTCCGACGGCGGGCTCGACCACTACGCCACGCTGCCCGTGCCGCCCGCCGCGGTGGTCCTCGGCGCCGCGGCCGCCTACGCCTCGTTCACCGTGCCCGGCACGCTGGTCACCGCCGTCGTCGGCTGCGGACTCTTCGGCCTTCCGCTCACCCATCTGTGGGTGCTCGTCGCGGTGATCCCGCTGGCCGGCGCCGCGCTTGCGGGGCTCGGCGCGGCCCTCGGGCTGCTCGCGCCGCGGCCCGAACTGGCCACACTGCTCGGCCAGTTGGGCATGTCGGCGGCGCTGCTTCTCGGTGTGCTTCCGGCCGAGCGGATGCCTCAGATCCTGCAGTACGCGCGTGACCTGCTGCCCTCGACGTACGGAGTCGAGGCGCTCGCCCGCACCTTCGGGCCCGATCCGGACTGGGCGGCCGTCGGGTTCGACCTGGCGGTGTGCGCGGGCGTCGGCGTCGCCTCCCTGGCGCTCGCCACCTGGGCGTACCGCCGGGCGGCTGTGCGGTGACGCGGTCCGTGGGCACTACTGGCACCATGTGTGGGTGACTGCACCGCTGACGCCCTCCCAACCGCCCCACGGCGAGTCCCCGCACGACCCCTGGCAGCAAGCCGCCAATCCGTCCGGAGACGTTCCCCCGTCGGCTCACGAGGAGGACGGGCCCGGCATGAAGACCGAAGTGCGGCAGGCCGTGGTCATCGCGGTCGCGGTGGCCGTCAGCGGCGTACTGCTCGGGCTGCTGTGGGTGTGGCTCGCGCCGCGCGTGCCGCTGATCTCGGACGGCGAAGCGGTGTACCTCAAGGACACCGAGGGGGAGCAGGCGATCGGGGTCGACGGAACGTTCACTCTGCTCGCGCTCGCCTTCGGCGCGGTGAGCGGACTCGTCGTCTTCCTGCTGCGCAAGCGCGGCGGGATCCCGCTGGTCGTCGGCCTCACGGCGGGCGGTCTTCTCGGCGCGGTGCTCGCCTGGCGCCTCGGGATCTTCCTCGGGCCCGAGACGGATGTCGTCGCGCACGCGAAGTCGGTGGGCAAGGGCGTGGTGTTCGACGCGCCCCTGGAGCTCAAGGCCAAGGGCGCGCTGCTCGCGTGGCCCGTTGCGGCGCTGCTCGTGCACCTGGGTCTGACCGCGCTGTTCGGGCCGCGGGATCCCGAGCCGTACCCCCTCGCCTACGGGGATCCGGCTCGGCCCGAGGACAGCTCGAACAGTTAGGCAGGGCGCCTCCCGTGGTTCGCCCTGCCCTTCCTCACCCGCCACTTCCTCTTGCGCGTCTTCTTCGACATGAGGGTGGTACTAGTCGAGAACCGGGCGGGCGTCGAGGGTCACTTCACGCCTGATGCCGAAGGGGCTCGAAGGGGTTATTCGCGGCCGATCGGGGCCAGCACCGCGCCGGTCAGCGCCGCCAGGTCGGCCGGGGCGAGTTCCACCTCAAGGCCGCGGCGGCCCGCCGACACACAGATCGTGGCGTGGGCGGACGCCGAGTCGTCCAGGACCGTGCGCAGCCTCTTGCGCTGGCCGAGCGGGGAGATGCCGCCCCGTACGTACCCCGTGGTGCGCTCGGCGGCCGCCGGGTCGGCCATCACGGCGCGCTTGCCGGAGACCGCGGCGGCCAGCGCCTTGAGGTTCAGGGTGCCCGCCACGGGGACCACGGCCACCGTCAGCTCGCCGTCCACCTCGGCCACCAGGGTCTTGAAGACGCGGTCGGGGGAGACGCCCATCGCCTCGGCCGCCTCGTCGCCGTACGAGGGATGCGCGGGGTCGTGTTCGTACGCGTGGACGGTGTAGCCGGTGCCCGCCGCGGTGAGGGCGACCGTGGCGGGGGTGCCGCCCGTGCCCGACTGCTTCTTCTGCTTCTTCGCCAAAGCGCTCACGCCTTACGTCATGCGTCGTACGTCGGATGCGTCGTACGTCAGTTGAGGCTTGTGGTGCCGCGGGTGAGGTCCGTCGCGGGCAACGACGGCAGATTACGGATGATCGCGGTCTCCGCGCGAAGGAGTTTCAGCTCGTCGCGCAGGCGCGCGGCGGTGTCCGGGGCTTCGAGCAGCCGCTGTTTGGTCGGGGTGTCGAGGACGGCCGCCGCCGCGACCAGATACGACACCACGGACGGGTCGTCCGGCAGCTCGGCGCCGGTCGACAGGGACCGCTCGCGCGCCCCGGCGAGCCGCTTCTGGTAGGCGCGGAACGCCCGCAGGACGCCCGCGGCCAGCGTGCCCGCCTCCTCGCCCGGCTCCTCGGGCAGCTCCTCGACCTCGGCGGTCAGGAAGGCGCCCGAAGCGTCCACCGAGTGCAGCCGCACCCGCGTGGTGCCGGTGGCCAGGACCTCGAAGCCGCCGTCGGCGCGCTCCCGGATCGTCGCCGCGTCCGCCACACAGCCCACCGCGTGGAAGGCCTTGAGCGGGTCGTCACCGAACCCGGCGGCGGGCCCCTGCTCGGGCTGCGAGGTCGGGTCCGGGAGGCCGGGGGCGCTCGGCGCCACTTCGAGGCCGTCGCGGATCGCGACGACGGCGAAGAGCCGCTGCTCCTCGTCGGGCGTCTTGAGCAGCTCGCGCATCATGGCGCGATAACGCTCCTCGAACACGTTCAGCGGGAGCACGAGCCCCGGGAACAGCACCGAGTTGAGCGGGAAGAGCGGAAGCCGGACGGTGGTCACGAGCCAAAAGCCTAATGGTCGCCGCGGTGCGCACGTCCGCGCCCGGTGCGCAGCGGGGTCGTGGACGCCACTTCGATGCGCACGCCGTCGCGCAGTTCGAGGAACTGGCCGAGCGGATCGTCGGCGAGCCGGTCCCAGGGGAACGACGTCGCGTACGGCCCGATGAGGCGCAGCTGTCCGAGGGCGTCGTGCCAGCGTTCCAGGCGGACCAGGACGTAGACGAGGAGGTTGCGGACCTCGGCCGGCCAGGGGTCCCCGGCCTCGTACTCGGCGGACAGGGTGATGCCCAGGTCGGCCGCCGCGTCCAGGCGCTCGCGCGGCACGTTCCCCGACGCGCTGGTCAGATAGGCGAAGGCGGCCCGCGCGGGCAGCGCCTGGATCAGCGAGCCCGGCAGCGCGTCACGGGCCGCGCGCTCGGCGAAGTCGAAGCACTGGCGGTGCGAGCCGTACCAGGTGGCCGAGAGGTACTGCAGGGCCGAGGCATGGCAGCCGTAGTGGTGCGAGGAGCGGCGCACCGCCTCGGCCCACACCTCGTCGAAGACCGTCTGCGACGCGTGCGTGCCGCGGGCGTGGTCCAGGGCGATCCGCCAGGGCACGGGGTCGCGCGGGTCGGCCTCGGCGGCCGCGGAGAGCAGCGGTGCCGTCTCGCGCAGGAGTTCGGCGCGGGCGGGCGACTCCCAGCCGCGGACGACCGCGAGTTCGGCCTTGACGAGCAGCGCGTCCGGGTCGTGCGGGCTGGCGGACTGCCAGTCGTCGAACCACTCGGAGCGGGAGCGGGCGAACGCGGCGAGGCGGGTGGTGTAGCGGTCGCGGTTCTCCCACTCGGCGGCCTCGCGGGTCATGGCGAGCAGCTTGGCGGCCGGGCCGTGGTCGCCCCGGCCCGCGGCGACCAGCGCAGGGCCGAGCCGGTCGTCGGGCACGTCGAGGAGCACCTCGTCGTCGGGGGTCAGGCCGGCGGCGAGGAGCGGGGTGTGCTTGACCATCCGGGTGGTGCGGATCAGAGCGCGCAGCAGGTGCATGGTGTGGGTATTGAAAACCGCAGGTGGGAGCAGTACCAGGGGGTAGTTGGTGACGCTTTCGCATCGGTCGTTCGGTTGCCTGGACCTTGGTCAAGGGCAGGCAAAATCTGAAGCCCCGTTAGCCCCCTGGCGCCCCCCGGGGACCTCCTCAGTTCCTCCGCAGCAGCCGTGTCGCCCCCGCCGCGACCGTCGTCGCGAGCACCCAGCCGAGCAGGATGAGGATCGCCGCGAACCACTGCCAGCCGCCGCGCAGTTGCCAGTAGCTGTCCTGGCCGAGGTTGATGACCGGGAGCAGCAGGTCGAGGGAGAACAGTGCCGGGTTCCAGTTCGGGTGCTCGCCCGGCTTGATCGCCGGATGGTCCGCGCGCGTGAAGGCGACCGCGCTCACCGCCCAAAGGACCGCCATCCAGAGCGCCGCCCGGCCCGGCCGGTAGCCGTAGGCGACCGTCCAGTCCTGGGCGAAGCCCCAGAGCTTCGCCGCCAGCGGCAGGGTCTCGCGGCGTCTGCGCTGCTTGGCGAGCAGCACCTCGCGGGCGTCGGCGTCCTCGCCGCCGTTGCGCAGTACGGTGGCCAGCTTCTCGTACGGCTCGGGGTTGTACTCGGCGGTCGCGGCCGCCACCCAGCTCAGCCGCCGGGAGAGCGGGAAACTGCCCTGCGGGACGAGGTTCTCGTAACTGAAGCCGCCCATCTGGAGGCCGCCGGGGCCCGGCCAGCTGGTCGACTTGTCGATCAGGTTGACGACCTTCGCGCCGGACAGCACGACCTTGCCGCGCTGCGGGGCCTCGCCGAGGAAGCGCAGCTCGGGGGTCTGGACGCGGCGCAGCGACACCTCCTGGTCGTTCTCCAGGGTGAAGCGCGCCTGCCCGAGGTCCACCGCGTCGCCGAACCGCCCGTCGTCGAGCCGGATGCCGCCCTGGGACTCGAAGCGCTGCATGCGGGTGCCGCGCGCGGGCGTCTGGCCGCTGGTCACGTCGCCGGGCGAGCCCGGCGTCAGGTAGAGCGTGCGCTCCACCGTCAGCTGCGGGGCGTTGAGCGCGCGCGGCCCGTACGGATTGGCGAGCTTGCTGCCGCGCAGGCTGAAGGAGACGCCGATCTTCGCGCCGCGCAGGCTCAGCTGGCCGTGCGACTCGATCATCTCCGCCTGCAGGTCCTGCCCGACCGAGAGCCCGTCGCCCATGATCGAGTAGCCGCGCCGGTCGCGGTAGATCACGGCCTGGCTGAGCAGCAGGTCGGTGCCGATCTGGGCGTCCGTGAGGCGCATGCCGTTGTGGATCCGGCAGCGCGGCAGATGCAGATCGCCCTCGGTGTGCAGGCGCGCCGCCTCCACCCGTGGGATCGAGCAGTTGACCAGGCGCAGGGTGGTGAACTTGGCCTCGGGGAAGAGCACTTCCTTCTCGAAGCGGCAGTGCTTCAGCTCCGCGTAGGGGAGGATCTCGCCGCCCGCCAGATCGAGTACGTCCGTGATCTGCAGCCCCGCCAGCTTCAGCGAGGAGACCCGGCCGGTGAGCGAGGGCGGGCCGTCGAGCAGCAGCATGCACACGATGCGTGCGCGCACGCTCCGCTCCGGTCCCCAGGGATGGCCGCCGTGCGGATCGTCCGCCATCGGGTCCCCCGACCGGAGGTCGTAGACGCTGCCGTTGCGGAAGGCCTGCCACATGCCCATCTCGGCGGCGGTCAGCCAATCCGGCGGCTCTCCGGTGTCGGTGCCGTCGACCACTGCTGGTGTCCTCCCCATGCCGCAATGTATTTGTGCCTCGTACACCTGTTCATGCCCGCTCAGTGACGGCCTGAACGCTAGTGGTGAACGTGGTCTTACGAAAAGTGAGGGGCAGCGCGAAGCGCTTCGGGTAGGGCGGTGGTGGGTGACGGGTGGGTCTATATCAGCCAGTGATACGGGCGTCCGAGCGAAGTTGCGGGTCTGAGAGAATTGGGCCTGTGATCTCCCGAATCGATCTGCGCGGCGACGCCCTCCCCGAGGGCCCCGCCCTGCGCGCCCTGCTGCCCCGTGCCGACTTCGACGTCGCGGCCGCCCTGGAGAAGGTGCGGCCCATCTGCGAGGCCGTGCATCATCGTGGCGACACGGCGCTGATCGACTACGCGGAGAAGTTCGACGGCGTACGGCTCGAGCAGGTCCGCGTCCCCGCGGCCGCGCTCGCCGAGGCCCTCGCGGGTCTTGAGCCCGCCGTGCGCGAGGCGCTCGAGGAGTCGATCCGCCGCGCCCGCATCGTCCACCGCGAGCAGCGCCGCGCCCCGCACACCACGCAGGTCGTGCCCGGCGGCACGGTCACCGAGAAGTGGGTGCCGGTCGAGCGCGTCGGGCTCTACGCGCCGGGCGGCCGCTCCGTCTACCCGTCCTCCGTGATCATGAACGCGGTCCCCGCGCAGGAGGCCGGCGTCGAGTCGATGGCTCTCGCCTCTCCGCCGCAGAAGCCACGTTTTGAAGGAGACACAGCCGGCGGGCTTCCGCACCCCACCATCCTCGCCGCCTGCGCGCTCCTCGGCATCGACGAGGTGTACGCGGTCGGCGGCGCCCAGGCCGTCGCGATGTTCGCGTACGGCACCGAGACCTGCGCCCCGGCCAACATGGTCACCGGGCCCGGCAACATCTGGGTCGCGGCAGCCAAGCGCTACTTCACCGGACGCATCGGCATCGACACCGAAGCGGGCCCCACCGAGATCGCGGTCCTCGCGGACGACACCGCCGATCCGGCGCACGTCGCGTCCGACCTGATCAGCCAGGCCGAGCACGACCCGCTCGCGGCCGCCGTGCTCGTCACCGACTCCGTCGACCTGGCCGACGCGGTCGCCAAGGAGCTGGAGCCGCAGGTCGCCGCCACCAAGCACATCGAGGACCGGATCCTCCCCGCGCTCGCCGGACGCCAGTCCGCGATCGTCCTGGTCGACGGCCTGGACGAGGGCCTGCGCGTAGTCGACGCGTACGGCGCCGAGCACCTGGAGATCCAGACCGCGGACGCCGCCGCCGTCGCGGAGCGCGTGAAGAACGCGGGCGCGATCTTCGTCGGCCCCTGGGCGCCGGTCTCCCTCGGCGACTACTGCGCGGGCTCCAACCACGTCCTGCCCACCGGCGGCTGCGCCTGCCACTCCTCCGGGCTCAGCGTCCAGTCGTTCCTGCGCGGCATCCACATCGTCGACTACACGCGGGACGCGCTCGCCGATGTCGCCCACCACGTGGTGACGCTGGCGGAGGCGGAGGATCTGCCCGCGCACGGTGCGGCGATCAAGGCTCGCTTCGGATGGAAGGTGCCGGAGAGCAAGTGACCACCATCGACGACCTTCCCGTACGCGACGAACTGCGCGGCAAGTCCCCTTACGGGGCGCCCCAGCTCGACGTACCCGTTCGCCTGAACACGAACGAGAACCCCTACCCGCTCCCCGAGCCGCTCGTCGAGCGCATCGCCGAGCGGGTCCGCGAGGCCGCCCGCGACCTCAACCGCTACCCCGACCGGGACGCGGTGGAGCTGCGCACCGAGCTCGCGCGCTACCTCACCCGCACCGGCGGCCACGAGGTCACCCTCGCCAACGTGTGGGCGGCCAACGGCTCCAACGAGGTCATCCAGCAGCTCCTGCAGACCTTCGGCGGGCCGGGACGCACCGCGATCGGCTTCGAGCCCTCGTACTCGATGCACGGCCTGATCGCGCGCGGCACCGGCACGGGCTGGATCTCCGGCCCCCGCACGGACGACTTCACCATCGACTTCGAAGCCGCGGCTAAGGCCATCGCCGAGAACCAGCCCGACGTCGTCTTCATCACCACGCCCAACAACCCCACGGGCAACGCCGTTTCGGCCGAGACGGTCATCGCGCTCCATGAAGCGGCGCAGGCCGCCAAGCCGTCGATGGTCGTGGTCGACGAGGCGTACGTCGAGTTCAGCCACGGCGACTCGCTGCTCCCGCTGATCGAGGGACGGCCGAATCTCGTCGTCTCGCGCACCATGTCGAAGGCCTTCGGCGCGGCCGGTCTGCGCCTCGGCTATCTGGCCGCCGCCCCGGCGGTCGTCGACGCCGTCCAGCTCGTACGCCTGCCGTACCACCTGTCGGCCGTCACCCAGGCCACCGCGCTCGCCGCCCTTGAGCACACCGACACGCTCCTGAAGTACGTCGAGCAGCTCAAGGCCGAGCGTGACCGGCTCGTCGGCGAGCTGCGTGCGATCGGCTACGAAGTGACCGATTCGGACGCCAACTTTGTGCAGTTCGGGCGGTTCGAAGACGCCCACACGGTCTGGCAGCGGATCCTCGACCGGGGCGTCCTGGTCCGGGACAACGGAGTGCCCGGCTGGCTGCGGGTCACGGCCGGAACCCCCGAAGAGAACGACGCGTTCCTCGATGCGGTACGCGAACTGAAGAAGGAGCAGCAGGCATGAGCCGCGTTGGACGGGTCGAACGCACCACGAAGGAGACGTCGGTCCTCGTCGAGATCGATCTCGACGGCACCGGCAGGGTTGAGGTGTCGACGGGAGTCGGCTTCTACGACCACATGCTCGACCAGCTCGGCCGCCACGGCCTCTTCGACCTCACGGTCAAGACCGAGGGCGACCTGCACATCGACACCCACCACACCATCGAGGACACCGCCCTCGCGCTGGGTGCCGCCTTCAAGCAGGCGCTCGGCGACAAGGTCGGCATCTACCGCTTCGGCAACTGCACGGTCCCGCTCGACGAGTCGCTCGCCCAGGTGACCGTCGACCTCAGCGGCCGCCCCTACCTCGTGCACACCGAGCCCGAGACCATGGCGCCGATGATCGGCACGTACGACACGACGATGACCCGGCACATCCTGGAGTCCTTCGTCGCGCAGGCGCAGATCGCCCTGCACGTGCACGTGCCCTACGGCCGCAACGCCCACCACATCGTGGAGTGCCAGTTCAAGGCCCTGGCCCGCGCCCTGCGTTACGCCTCCGAGCGTGACCCGCGTGCCGCCGGAATCCTCCCCTCCACGAAGGGCGCGCTGTAACCGCCATGACCGGTCTCAACACCATCCTCATCGTCGTCGGCCTCTTCCTGATCGGCGGCATCATCTCCTTCGTCAAGCAGGGGATGCCGAAGAGCCTGATCACGCTCCTGTCCATCGGCGCCGCCATGTGCCTGACCGCGGGCATCCTGCGGCTCGACTACTGGAACTGAGGGGGACGCAGCGATCATGAGCACTCCCCAGAAGAAGGTCGTCGTCTTCGACTACGGCTTCGGGAACGTCCGTTCCGCCGAGCGGGCCCTCGCGCGCGCGGGAGCCGACGTAGAGATCACCCGTGACTACGACAAGGCCATGAACGCCGAGGGTCTGCTCGTCCCCGGCGTCGGCGCCTTCGCCGCCTGCATGCAGGGGCTCAAGGAGGCGCGCGGCGACTGGATCGTGGGCCGCAGGCTCGCGGGCGGCCGCCCGGTGATGGGGATCTGCGTCGGCATGCAGATCCTCTTCGCGCGCGGCATCGAGCACGGCGTCGAGACCGAGGGTCTCGACGAGTGGCCGGGCACCGTCGCGCCGCTCAAGGCCGACATCGTGCCGCACATGGGCTGGAACACGGTCAAGGCGCCCGAGGACTCCGAGCTGTTCGCGGGCCTCGACGCCGACGCCCGCTACTACTTCGTGCACTCGTACGCCGTGCACGCCTGGGACTTCGAGGCCGGCAACCCCGCCTTCCGCGCCCCCAAGGTCGCCTGGACCACGCACGGCGAGCCGTTCGTGGCCGCCGTCGAGAACGGCGCGCTGTGGGCCACCCAGTTCCACCCCGAGAAGTCCGGCGACGCCGGCGCCCAGCTCCTCACCAACTGGATCGGAACCCTCTAGGGATGTCAGGGATTTCTGTGAGCAAGCTCGAACTCCTCCCCGCCGTCGACGTCCGCGACGGCCAGGCCGTACGCCTCGTGCACGGCGAGTCCGGATCGGAGACCTCCTACGGCTCCCCGCTGGAGGCCGCACTCTCCTGGCAGCGGTCGGGCGCCGAGTGGCTGCACCTGGTCGACCTGGACGCCGCGTTCGGCACCGGCGACAACCGCGCGCTGATCGCCGAGGTCGCGGGCGCCATGGACATCAAGGTCGAGCTGTCCGGCGGCATCCGCGACGACGACACGCTCGCCGCGGCCCTCGCCACCGGCTGCACCCGCGTGAACCTGGGCACCGCCGCCCTGGAGACGCCCGACTGGGTCGCCAAGGTCATCGCCGAGCACGGCGACAAGATCGCGGTCGGCCTGGACGTACGCGGCACGACCCTGCGCGGCCGCGGCTGGACCCGCGACGGCGGTGACCTCTACGAGACGCTTGAGCGCCTCAACTCCGAGGGCTGCGCGCGCTATGTCGTCACGGACATCGCCAAGGACGGCACGCTGCAGGGCCCGAACCTGGAGCTCCTGCGCAACGTCTGCGCGGCGACGGACCGTCCGGTCGTGGCATCGGGCGGCGTCTCGTCACTCGACGACCTGCGCGCGATCGCCGAGCTCGTCCCGCAGGGCGTCGAGGGCTCCATCGTCGGCAAGGCGCTGTACGCGAAGGCCTTCACCCTGGAAGAGGCCCTCGCAGCGGTGGCGTCATGAGCGACATCGTCCGCAGGGTGAGCTCGGGCGGACCGTGGGAGGAAGCCATCGGCTACTCCCGCGCCGTCGAGCTCCCCAACGGCCTTGTCCTGGTGTCGGGTTGCACGTCGGTGGTGAACGGCGTGATAGACGCCGGAAACCCCTACGAGCAGGCGGCCAACGCGTTCCACGTGGCCGTCGAGGCGTTGAAGAAGCTGGGCCTGGGTCGCGAGCACGTCGTACGCACCCGCATGTATCTGACCCACGCGCGGGACGTGGACGAGGTCGGCCGGGCCCACAAGGAGATCTTCGACGACGTCCGCCCCGCCGCATCCATGATCATCGTCTCCGGCTTCATCGACCCGAGCCTGGTCGTCGAGGTCGAGGTCGAGGCATACCGGGGAGCTGAGAGCTCATGACCCTGGCCGTACGAGTGATCCCTTGCCTGGACGTGGACAACGGCCGGGTCGTCAAGGGCGTCAACTTCCAGAACCTGCGCGATGCGGGTGACCCCGTCGAGATGGCCAAGGTGTACGACGCCGAGGGCGCCGACGAGCTGACCTTCCTGGACATCACGGCGTCCTCCGGCAACCGCGAGACCACGTACGACGTGGTGCGCCGCACCGCCGAGCAGGTCTTCATCCCGCTCACGGTGGGCGGGGGAGTGCGCACGGCGGAGGACGTGGACAAGCTGCTCCGGGCCGGCGCCGACAAGGTGGGCGTGAACACGGCCGCCATCGCGCGCCCCGAACTGATCCGCGAGATCGCGGAGCGGTTCGGCCGCCAGGTGCTCGTGCTCTCGGTGGACGCGAGGCGGACCCCGTCCGGGGGCTTCGAGGTGACGACCCACGGCGGCCGCAAGTCCGCCGGGATCGACGCCGTCGAATGGGCCCACCGGGCCGCCGAGTTGGGTGCGGGGGAGATCCTGCTGAACTCGATGGACGCGGACGGCACGAAGGACGGCTACGACATCGAGATGATCACGGCGGTACGCCGCCACGTCACGGTGCCGGTGATCGCCTCCGGCGGCGCGGGGAAGCTGGAGCACTTCCCGCCCGCCATCGCTGCGGGCGCGGACGCGGTGCTCGCGGCCTCGGTCTTCCACTTCGGGGATCTGCGGATCGGTGAAGTGAAGGAGACGCTGCGGGGGGCGGGGCACCCCGTTCGCTGAGGCGCTCTTCTGCTGCTCTTCGGGTAAGCCCCGGCCGCCCTGTGGCGGCCGGGGCTTACTGCTGCAGAGATGCGAAGGGAAACTTGCGCAATTTATATTGCGCAAGTTTTCTTTTGTATCTACCGTGAAAGCATGAACGACAAGCAGACCGAGCCCAGCGAGCTCCGCCGCATCACCGACCTCGGCACGCTCAAGGCGTTCGGGCATCCGCTGCGCCTGAAGATCTACAGCACGCTGCGGGTGGCGGGCCCGTCGACCGCCTCGCAGCTCGCCGCGCAGGTCGACGAGGCGGTCTCGCTGGTCAGTTACCACCTGCGCAAGCTGGCCGAGCACGGCCTCGTCGTGGAGGCCGAGGCGCAGAGCGGGGACGCGCGCGAGCGGTGGTGGCAGGCGGCGCAGGAGACCTTGAGCTTCCGGCACGAGGACTTCAAGGACTCCCCCGAGGGGGTCGCCGCGCACACGGCCGTCGTCCGCACCCTGATCGCCGCTCGCGACGAGCGGTACCACACCTATCTGGACCAACAGGAGGCCTGGGGCGCCGAGTGGCGCAAGGCCGCGGACCAGTCCGACTTCCTCGCCCGCCTGAACCCCGCCGAACTGACTCGGCTCAACGCCGACATCCATGCCCTGATCAAGACGTACGAGGAGCGGGGCAAGGCCGCCGAGGCGGCGGGCGACACCGAGGGGCGAGAGAACGTCGCCGTGCATCTGGCCAGCTTCCCGTTCCGGCTCTGAGAGGGCTGCCCACGTGACCACCACCGGCATACGTACGGGGTACACCGCCGAGAAACCGGCGCACCGCGATGGCAACGTCCTGCGCTGGCTCGGCGCGTACACGGCATCGATGGTCGGCGACAGCGTCTACTTCGTGGCGCTCTCCTGGGCAGCCACCCGCAGCGGCAGCCCCGCGGAGGCCGGCCTCGTGCTCGCCGTCGGCTCCTTGCCGCGCGCCGTGCTCATGCTCGGGGGCGGCGTGATCGCCGACCGCTTCGGGCCCCGCCGGGTGGTCATCGGGAGCGACGCGGTGCGCTGCGCGGTGATCCTGGCCGTGGCCGTGCTGCTCCTGGTGACGGCTCCCGGCATCTGGCTCCTGGTCCTCGTCGCCCTGGTGTTCGGTGCCGTCGACGCGCTGTTCCTGCCGAGCGTCGGTGCCCTGCCGGCACGCATCACGGCGCCGGGGCAGCTCGGCAGGGTGCAGGGCATGCGGGGTTTCGCGCAGCGTGTCGCCACGGTCGCCGCCGCCCCGGTGGGCGGCCTCGCGGTGGCAATGGGCGGGCCCGCGGCCGGGTTTGGTGTGGCAGGGGTGCTCTTCGCGGTCTCACTGGCGCTGCTGATGGCGGTACGCGTCCGGGGGCTTGTCCCGGACGAGGAGCCGGGGACCGACGACAGCGCCTGGCGTCAGCTCGTGGACGGGCTGCTGTACATCCGAGGGCACCGGGTGCTCGCCCCGCTGCTCCTGGTGGCCGCGGTCATGGAACTGGGCTTCGCCGGACCCGCCAACATCGGCGTCGTGCTGCTCGCCGACCAGCGGGGCTGGGGAGCCGCCGGGATGGCGTGGATCATAGGGGGCTTCGGGGTCGGCGCCGGCGCGGCGGCGCTGCTGCTCGCCGTGCGGGGGCGGCTCCCCAGGGCAGGAGCCGTGCAGTCCTGGGGAGCGGTGGCAGGCTCGACCGCCCTGGGGGCCATCGCCTTCGTCCCCTCGGTCGGCGCCGCAGCGGTGGCCGGCCTCTGCGTCGGTTTGTGCACGGGCCTTGGCGGGGCGCTGATCGGCGCCATGCTGCAGACCGTCACCGAGCCCGCCTATCTGGGCCGCGTCACCTCGGTGGCCACGCTCTTCACGGTCGGGATCGCGCCGCTCAGCTTCCCCGCGGTCGGAGCGGCGATCGGCGCCTGGGGCGTCGAGCCCGTCTTCGCGGCGAGCGCGGCGGTGAGCGCGGCGGGCGGAGTGCTGGGCCTCTGCTCCCGCCCCCTGCGCCGCGCCGAACTCCCACGCTGAATTTCCCGGCAGGGAAAGCCCCGGCTCAGATCCCCAGCTGCTTCGTCTCGTGCAGCTTCGCCACCGCGTCCTTGTCGCCGTCCAGTTCCACGTTCGCCGCGTCCTGGCGGCCGTACGCGAACAGCAGGAGCTCGGCCGGTTCGCCGGTCACCGTCACCACCGGGGTGCCCCGGTGTGCCACCGCCGTCTGGCCGTTGGGGCGGCGCAGGACCAGGCCGACGGGGGCGTTGCGGCCCACCAGGCGGGCCATGCGTTCCAGGCGGGACCAGAGCGCGTCGGAGAAGACGGGGTCGAGATCGCGCGGCGTCCAGTCGGGCTGGGCGCGGCGCACGTCCTCGGTGTGGACGTAGAACTCTATGGCGTTCGACGCCTCGTCGATCTGCTTGAGGGAGAAGGGCGAGAAGCGCGGCGGCCCCGTCCTGATCAGCTGGATCAGTTCCTCGTACGGCTTCGCGGCGAACTCGGCCTGCACCCGTTCGAGCCGCGCCGCGAGCTGCTTGATCAGGAGCCCGCCCGCGGCGTCCGCGCGGCGCTCGCGCACCACCACGTGGGCCGCGAGATCGCGGGCGTTCCAGCCTTCGCAGAGGGTGGGCGCGTCGGGGCCCGCCGCCTCCAACAGATCGGCGAGGAGGAGTCGTTCACGCTTTGCATGGGTCGACATACCCCCAGCCTACGACCGAGTAGCCCGTCCGCGCAGTGGACGCGGGCCGACCGGACCACCCCGGCGCGGCACAATGGCCGTATGACCGTCACGCCCCCGCCCAGCAGCCTCGCCCCCGAGATCGCCGCCCGCCTCAAGCGCGGCGCCGACGGGCTCGTCCCCGCCATCGCCCAGCAGTACGACACCGGTGAAGTGCTGATGCTGGGCTGGATGGACGACGAGGCGCTGCACCGCACGCTCACCACCGGGCGCTGCACCTACTGGTCGCGCAGCAGGCAGTCGTACTGGGTGAAGGGCGACACGTCGGGCCACTTCCAGTACGTGAAGTCCGTGGCCCTGGACTGCGACGCGGACACCGTCCTGGTCCAGGTCGACCAGATCGGCGCCGCCTGTCACACGGGCACCCGCACCTGCTTCGACACCGACACCCTCACGGTCACCTTCACCGGCACCGAGGAGTGACCGAAGCCCTCGTCACCGGCACCGCAGCGTGATCGTCTCGCCGTCCTTGAGCACGATGCGGGACGGGTCGCCGGGCAGCCGGCGCCCCGAGACGTCGGCGTGGCAGTTGTCCTCCCGTACCCGGTCGCGTACGCCCCACTCGGTCAGCAGCTGACCCAGCGTGAAGTCCTGCCACTGCTCCGACTCGACGTGCAGCGTGCCGCTCGTGTCGTGCGTGTGCAGCGGGCTGTAACGCGGCTTCGGGCCCGAGCGGTCGATGCCCAGGTCCGCGGGGACCGTGACGGGGTGGCCGCCGGAGTACACCTTCAGGGTCGTGTGGATGTGCATGTCCATCGCCTCGGCGTCGAGCATCTCCAGGCCCGCCGCCCGGACCCGCTCCGGTACGTCCTTGGGGGCGGGCCACACCACCTGGTCGGGCGCCGCGGCCGCGAACGCGGTCGTGGCAAGGAGCAGGGCGAGGGCAAGAGGGAAGAGGGCACGGCGCCCGGTCGTCGTCTTCATCGTTCCCTTCTAGTGGCTCGCCTTGAACGGGAGCGGCACCAACACCGGGCCCCCACCCACACGGCCGTAAGCTCCTCCCATGGATCTCGAGACCTTCCGCAAGTTCGCGAGCGACCGCCGAGTGATCCCCGTCAGCCGCAGACTTCTTGCGGACGGCGACACTCCGGTCGCGCTCTATCGCAAGCTCGCCGCCGAGCGGCCCGGCACCTTCCTCCTGGAGTCCGCGGAGAACGGCCGCTCATGGTCTCGCTACTCCTTCGTCGGCGTCCGCAGCGCCGCCACCCTCACCACGCGCGACGGCGATGCCCACTGGCTCGGCACCCCGCCCATCGGCGTCCCCACCTCCGGCGACCCGCTCGAGGCCCTGCGCGCCACCGTCCAGACCCTGCACACCCCGCACGACCTGGGGTCCGGGATGCCGCCGTTCACCGGCGGGATGGTCGGCTATCTCGGGTACGACATCGTGCGCCGCCTGGAGAAGATCGGCCCCGGCGAGCGGGACGACCTCCGGCTGCCGGAACTGACCATGCTGCTCACCAGCGATCTCGCCGTCCTCGACCACTGGGACGGGTCCGTGCTCCTGATCGCCAACGCGATCAACCACAACGACCTGGAGACCGGCGTCGACGAGGCGTACGCCGACGCAGTCGCCCGGCTCGACGCGATGGAGGCCGATCTGTCGCGGCCCGTCGCCCAGCCCCCGGCCGCGCTGCCACCGTCCGAGCTCCCGGAGTACACGGCGCTGTGGGGCGGCGAGCAGTACCAGGCCGTCGTCGAGGACATCAAGGAGCGCATCCGCGCGGGCGAGGCCTTCCAGGTCGTCCCCTCGCAGCGCTTCGAAACCCCTTGCTCGGCAAGCGCGTTGGACGTCTACCGGGTGCTGCGGGCGACCAATCCGTCGCCGTACATGTATCTCTTCCGCTTCGACGGATTCGACGTCGTCGGCTCATCGCCCGAGGCCCTCGTCAAGGTCGAGGACGGGCGCGCCATGGTGCACCCCATCGCCGGCACCCGGCCGCGCGGCACCACCCCGCAGGAGGACCAGGCGCTCGCCGACGAACTGCTCGCCGACCCCAAGGAGCGCGCCGAGCACCTGATGCTCGTCGACCTGGGGCGCAACGACCTGGGACGCGTCTGCGAACCCGGTTCGGTCGAGGTCGTCGACTTCATGTCCATCGAGAAGTACTCCCACGTCATGCACATCGTGTCGACGGTCACCGGACAGGTCGCCGAAGGCCGCACCGCCTTCGACGTCCTCACCGCCTGCTTCCCGGCGGGCACCCTCTCCGGAGCGCCCAAGCCGCGCGCGATGCAGATCATCGACGAGGTCGAACCGTCCCGGCGCGGCCTGTACGGCGGCTGTGTCGGATATCTCGACTTCGCGGGCGACTCCGACACCGCCATCGCCATCCGCACCGCGCTCCTGCGCGACGGCACGGCGTATGTGCAGGCGGGCGCGGGAGTCGTCGCCGACTCCGACCCGGTCGCCGAGGACACCGAGTGCCGCAACAAGGCGGCCGCGGTCCTGCGGGCCGTCCACACCGCGAACCGGCTGCGGCGTACGGATGGACGTGAGGGATAGTGGAGGGGTGACTTCTGCCGTACCAACGCCACGATCCGATGCCGCCCGTGCCGATGCCGAACCCGAGACCCGGGCCCGGCGCGGCGGGCGGCGCAGCATCGCCGTGGCCCTGCTGCTCGGCGCCGTCGGCGCGGCTCTCGCGCTGCTCGCGTCCCGCCGGGCCTGGGCCCACGGCACCGCGTCGGTGGCGGGCGGCGACCTGCCGCTGACCGCCACGGGCAGCGATGTCACGGGCGTGCCCGCGGCCCTGGCGATAGTGGGCCTGGCCGCCCTCGTCGCCGTCTTCGCGGTCCGCAAGGCGGGCCGGATGCTGGTCTCGCTGCTGCTCGCGCTGAGCGGCGCGGGCACGGTCGCCGCCGCCCTGCTCGCCGCCGACGACAGCGGCGCGCTCGACGAGAAGGCCGCCGAGGCATCCGGCGACACCGCCGCGCGGATCGGTGATCTCAGCCACACCGGCTGGCCGTACGCGGCGGCCGCCGCGGGCGCGCTGATCCTGATCGCCGGGCTGCTCGCCCTGACGTACGGCAAGTCCTGGCCCGCGATGTCGGGGCGCTACGAACGCGACGGCGCCCCCCGCCCCCGCAAGGCGGCCCCCACGGTGGACCCCGACCGGCCCGAGGACCTGTGGAAGGCACTCGACCGCGGCGAGGACCCGACGCGCGAGGCATGACCCCCGCGCTCACGGCTTTCCCGCGAGTACGGGACAATGGAGCAGTGAGCGTTCGACTCACCACCACGCAGACAGCAACAAGGAGCAAGTAATGGCGGGCACGAGCCACGGACACACCCCGGCCGCCTGGACCGGTGCCATCATCGTCTTCATCGGTTTCTGTGTTTCGGGTGCCTTCATGGTGATGGCCAACCCGCTCGGCTTCTGGGCCGGCATGGTCATCTGCGGCGTCGGCGGCCTCGTCGGCCTCGCCATGCGCGCCGCGGGCCTGGGCCAGGCCCCCAAGCGCCAGCCGCAGGCCCGGCTCGCGCCGTCCGAGGGCTGATTTTTCCCGTACGGAGATATTTCGTACGCAGCTTTCTCGTACGCAGACGAATGAGGCGGTCCGGCAGATGCCGGGCCGCCTCATTCGTATCTCCCCGCAGGGCGGCGGGCGCCCCCGGAGGGCAGAATGCGTCGGGTGAACGCTGAACCCGGGAGCACGGCGCCGGCCGCAGGCCTCGCGCTGCGGCGCCTCGCCGTGCCCGTGGGCGTGCTCGGCTCGGTCGTGGCCGCCTTCGCGTACGTGGGGACCGTCGACCCGAACGAGCCGGGCCACTACCCGCCCTGTCCGCTGCTCCGGCTCACCGGCATCTTCTGCCCCGGCTGCGGCGGACTGCGCAGCGCCCACGCCTTCATCCACGGCGACCTCGGCGTGGCGCTCGGCGCCAACGCGCTCGCCGTCGCCGGGTACGTCGTGTTCGCCGTGGTGTGGACCCTGTGGGCGGTGCGGGCGGTGCGCGGGCGGCCGCTGCGGATCGCGTTGGGGACCGGGCAGCTGTACGGCGGCGGCGTGCTGATCGCAGTTTTCACCCTCGTGCGCAATCTGCCGTTCGGGGCATGGCTGCACCCTTGATTGAACGGTGAACCCGCAGGCCCGAGGGGGTGCGGAGTGTCCAGGACGTGGGACTGGTGTCAACCGGATGCGGGGCCTTCGCCCTCCTGCGGATACCATCGCAGTGACCAACGGAATGCCTGATGAGGCAGCCGAACAGCTTGAGGTTCAAACAGCAGCTTCACCGTCAGGGAAGGGGGCCGCTCGCGTGAGTGTGCTCGACGAGATCATCGACGGAGTCCGTGCCGACCTCGCGGAACGGCAGGCGCGCGTCAGCCTCGACGAGCTCAAGGAGCGCGCGGCGAAGGCTCCGGCGGCCAAGGACGGCGCCGCCGCACTGCGCGGCGACGGGGTCAAGGTCATCTGTGAGGTCAAGCGCTCCAGCCCGTCCAAGGGCGCGCTCGCCGCGATCGCCGACCCGGCGGGTCTCGCCGCGGACTACGAGGCGGGTGGCGCGGCCGTCATCTCCGTGCTGACCGAGGAGCGCCGCTTCGGCGGTTCGCTCGCCGACCTGGAGGCCGTCCGGGCCAGGGTCGACATCCCGGTGCTCCGCAAGGACTTCATCGTCACCTCGTACCAGCTGTGGGAGGCACGGGCCTACGGCGCCGATCTCGCCCTGCTGATCGTTGCCGCACTTGAACAGCCCGCCCTGGAGTCGCTCATCGAGCGCGCCGAGTCGATCGGCCTCACGCCGATCGTCGAGGTGCACGACGAGGACGAGGCCGAGCGGGCCGTCGACGCGGGGGCGCGGGTCATCGGCGTCAACAACCGCGACCTCAAGACCCTCAAGGTCGACCGCTCCACCTTCGAGCGCGTCGCCCCCGAGCTGCCGGACAGCGTCGTCAAGATCGCCGAGTCCGGTGTGCGCGGGCCGCACGACCTGATCGCCTTCGCCAACGCGGGCGCCGACGCGGTCCTCGTCGGCGAGTCCCTGGTGACCGGCCGCGACCCGAAGTCCGCCGTCTCCGACCTGGTCGCCGCGGGCGCCCACCCGGCCCTTCGCCACGGACGGAGCTGACCCCGCCGATGTCCATCGCCGCCCGCCTCGCACCCGGCTGCCGCCCTCGCGGCTGCCGGGCGCCCGCGCGACGCGGGCGCGGCCGGCGGGTGCGGTACCTGTGACTTATACACATCAGACGCTGCC
>NZ_JBHYIG010000067.1:0-34703 GCF_042740015.1 Streptomyces sp. NPDC059037 | reverse complement strand
GCGGCCCGGGGGGCCGGCTCTCTGCACCACCCCACCCCCCCCCCCCCCGGCCCGGCCCCCCCCCGCGCGGGGGTTCACGCCGCTCAGCACGGCCGGGCTCGCCGCGATCTGGCGCACTCCCGGCCGGACGCTGCCGGCCAGGCCCGTCCTGATCACCTTCGACGACGGCTATGAGGGAGTGCACCGGCACGCGCTGCCCGTGCTCGCCAAGCACGGCTTCGCCTCGACGCTCTTCGTCTCCACGGGCTGGCTGCGCGGATCGTACGACACCGGGGGCGGCCTCGACCTGATGCTCGACTGGGACCAGGTGCGCGAACTGGCCGCGGCGGGCACGGAGATCGGCGGGCACAGCCACACGCACCCGGAGCTCGACCAGCTGGACGACGAAGACCTCTGGTTCGAGCTGCTGCGCTGCAAGGAGATCATCGCCGACGAACTCGGCACCCGGCCGCTCTCCTTCGCCTACCCGTACGGCTACTCAAGCCGCCGGGTGCGCCGCACGGTGCGCGGCGCCGGGTTCACCCAGTCGCTCGCGGTCAACAACGGCCTCGCGCGGCGCACTCAGGGGCCGTACGCCCTGAAGCGGGTGACCGTGCGCCGTTCCACCGGCATCGAGGAGTTCGAGCGGCTCGTCGAGGGCCGTGCGATCACCCGCAACTTCGCAAAGGACTGTGCCCTGACCAAGGGGTACGCCGTGGTCCGCAGAGCCCGACAGGCCCGCCGGAAGGCAATCCGTACCCGTGTCTGACACGACGACCGCCCAGGCAGACGTCTCTGGGACTCCCGGTACCGAACAGCAGCCGACGTCCGGCAAGCCGGGCAGGCCGCGCAGAATGCGGCTGCCCGGCAGGGGCGGCTCCGGCGGCGGGAGTCCCTTGTTCCGCAACGCTTACGCGCTGATGCTGAACACCGGCATATCCGGCGTGCTGGGCGTCGGCTTCTGGCTGGCCGCCGCCCGGTACTACTCCGAGTCGGCGGTCGGCCAGGGCTCGGCGGCGATCGCCGCCATGAAGCTCCTCGCGGGGCTCACCGCGCTCACCCTGACGGGGGCACTCGCCCGCTTCATCCCCATCGCGGGACGCGCCACGGGAAAGCTCATCTTCCGTACGTACGCGGGCAGTTCGGTGGTCGTCGCGTTCGCCGCACTGATCTTCCTGTTCACCCTCGACCTGTGGGGGCCCTCGTACCGATTCCTGCACGGCCCGCTGACCGGCATCGGCTTCATCGCCGCCGTCGTCGCCTGGTCGCTGCTGACCCTGCAGGACGGGGTGCTCACGGGGCTGCGCAGCGCGCTGTGGGTGCCGGTCGGCAACACGATCTTCTCCGTCGTCAAGCTGGGGCTGCTCATCGCGTTCGCCGCGGCGATCCCGACGGCGGGCGTGTTCGTGTCGTGGGTCGCCGCGATCGCCCTGTCGGTCGTCCCGCTCGGCTGGCTGGTGTTCCGGCGGCTCGTGCCACGGCATGTGAAGGCGACCCAGGACAAGGCGCAGCCGCCGACCCTGCGCGAGATCGGCCGCTTCCTGGCCGGTGACTACACGGGCTCGCTCTTCTCGCTCGCCGTGGTCTATCTCGTACCGGTGATCGTCGCCTCGCAGGTCAGCTCGGTCGACAACGCGTACTTCTACATCACCACCACGATCGGCGGCACGGTCAACCTGCTCGCCATCAACATGGGTGCGTCGCTGACCGTCGAGGGCGCGCACGACCCGGCGCGGCTCGCCGCGAACACCCGGGCCGCGCTGCGCCGCATGACGCGGATCATGCTGCCGGTGTGCGGTCTGCTCTTCATCGGCGCGCCGTTCATCCTGAGCGTCTTCGGCCAGGGGTACGCGGACGCGGCGACGCCACTGCTTCGCTGGTTCGCGGTGGGCGCGGCGCTGCGGGTCGTCATGGAGACGTACTTCGCGGTGCAGCGCGCGCAGAGCCGTACGTCGGGGATCGCCTGGCTGCAGGGCCTGCTGTGCGTGCTCGTGCTTGGTCTGACGCTGCTTCTGCTGCCGCGGATGGGGCTCACGGGCGCGGGCGTCGCGGAGATCTCCAGCCTCGCGGTGATCGTGGCGATCGCGGCGCCGAAGCTGTATCGGGTGGCGCGGGCGGCTCCCTCGTCCACACCGGCCGATGGCGCGGCACCGGACGGCGACCTGGCCGACCTGGGGACGCCGGAGGCGCCGCCCTCGCCGGCGGTCGAGGACGCGGGGCGGCACAAGAAGCGGCGCGGGCCCGCCTGGGCGCTGCGCGAGACGCTCGACTCGGACACGCTGCATCTCTCCGTACAGCTCGACTTCGAGCATCCGGAGCGCCGGCCCGACGTGCGGCCGGGGCCCGGGACGCCCGCTTCCGGGACACCGGCGGCGAAGGGCCGGACGGCCGGTGCCGACAAGCGCGACAAGGGGGACGACATGGATCACCGGCCGACCTGGGCGCTGAGATCCCCCCTGAAGTCGCCACAACCGCCCACGGCCGCCCCGGAACCACCGACGGCGCCCCCGGATCCGCCGACGGGCTCCCCCGAATCCACCATGGCTCCCCCGGTCCCCTCCTCGGCCTCCCACCGCACGTCGGAGGCCGAGGAGCGGGGCACCGGCGTACGCGTCCCGGACGTGCCCGAGGCGCCGCCGAGGCCGGTCGACCCGCCCGAACCCGTCGACGCCCCCGAGCCGTTCCCGCGCCTGCGCATCGCCGTGATGGCGCTGCTCCTGACCCTCGCGCTCGGCCTCTACTGGCTGCCTCTCACGGGCATCGGAGAGGCGGACCTGGACGAGATGGGCGGGCTCGGGCTCATCTCGATCCTGCCCGCGCCGACGCTGCTCGGGGCCGCGCTGCTCATCGTGGTCTTCGCATCGCTGCTCTGGATGGACCGCCCGCACCGGGTGCTGCTCCTGGTGACCCTGATCGCCACGGTGGTGTGCCTGCACGCGCTGCCCGCCGTCCTGGAGGACGAGCCGAGGTTCGCGACGGCCTGGCAGCACCTGGGCTTCATGGAGTACATCGACAGGACCGGGTCCGCGGTGCCGGACCTGGACGCGCGCTGGAGCTGGCCGGGCTTCTTCGCCGCGGCCACGTTCGTGGCGAAGGCCTGCGGCGTCTCGGACATGACCGAGGTGATCCGCTGGTGGCCGCTGGCCATGCAACTGCTCTATCTGGCACCGATGTTCCTGCTCACCCGCTCCATGCGGGCCGCCTGGCGGGCCCGCTGGGCGGGGCTGTGGATCTTCGCGCTGAGCGGCTGGGTCGGTCAGGACTACTTCTCCCCGCAGGGCTTCACCTATCTGCTGTATCTGGTGTTCGTGGCGGTGCTCCTCGTCTGGTTCCGCGCGCCGCACGTGCTGTGGGGCAAGCGGCGGCCCGGGGAGCTCGAGGTCGAGCCCGCCGACCGGCGGCAGCGCGCGGTGCTGCTCCTGGTCCTGGTCGCGCTGTTCGCGGCGACGGTGCCGGCGCACCAGCTCACGCCGTTCGTGATGCTCGGCGTGCTCGCCGCGCTCGTCCTGGTGGGCCGCTCGGAGCTGCGCGGCCTGCCGATCCTCTTCGCCGTCATGGTCCTCGTCTGGATCGGCTTCCTCGCCGAGCCGTACTGGTCGGGGCACTTCGACGAGCTGTTCGGCGGGATCGGCGGCGTCGGCGGCAATGTGTCGTCATCGGTGTCGGGACGCATCGAAGGCGGCAGTTCGACCCACCAACTCGTCCTCTACGCGCGGGTCGCGCTCGCGGGCAGCGTCATGGCGTTCGCCTGCTGGGGCTGGTGGCGGCGGCGCGACCACAAGTACACGGAACGCTCGCTGCTCGTGCTGACCTTCGTGCCGTTCCTGGGCTTCGGCATGCAGTCGTACGGCGGCGAAATGGCCCTGCGCGTCTTCATGTTCGCGCTGCCGGGTGCCGCGCTCCTGGCCGGTCTCGCCCTGTTCCCGCGCGCGGGCATCACCGCGAAGGAGCGGGACCGCGACCGGGTGAGCCTTGCGCCGCTCGCCGCGCTGATGGCGGGACTCGTCCTGATGGGCGGCTTCCTGGTGGCGCGCTGGGGCAACGAGCCGTTCGAGCGGACCCGTGCGGGTGAAGTCGCCGCGATGGACTACGTGTACGAGCACGACGAGCCGACCGTCCGGCTGCTGTGGATGAGCGACGACACGGTCGACAACGTGACGCCCGCGATGCCGTGGGGCACCCGCGACATGGAGAAGGTCCAGTACGTACCCACCCTGGCGCCCGCCGACCCGGTCCTCGTCTCCAGCCTCGTCAAGGCGCTCAAGGACGCGGGCCCCAACTCGTATCTGATGATCAACAAGAGCCAGACGGTCTATCTCCAGATGGACGTCGGCTACTCGGCCACCTGGGACACCCGGCTGATCAAGAACCTGGACAACCGCCAGGAGTTGAAGAAGGTCCTCACCAACGACGACGCGACCCTCTACACGCTGCGCAAGCAGCCGGAGGGGAAGGCCGAGAAGGCCGCGCCGGGTCCGATCGGGCCGCAGGTGACCTGGACGCCCTGGTCGGTGATCGGCGCGCTTGCGGCCGTGGCGCTGGTCCTGCTGCTCGCCACCCGTGAGGTCGTACGGGTGGCGGTGGCGCCGGGCGTGCGGCAACTGCGGTGGCTGCAGAGCAGCTTCTGGTTCTCGCTGCCGCTGCTCGCGGTGCTGCTCGCCTCGCTGATCCAGCGGTTCCTGACGATGGCGTGATGCGGGTCCGAGGCCGGGGTCGGCTGAACCGGTCTACCGCTTCAGCCACTTCACCTCGTACCCCTTCATCTCGAAGCGCTCGCCGTCGACCTTCGCGCTGATCGTCCGGTCCAGGTTGTTCACGACGAGCACCGTCTTGTCGTCGGCGAGCACGGCGACGTTCGGTACGTCGTCGGCGGCGACGGAGACCTTCTCGTACTCCGTGCCGGGCGGGAACGCGTCGTTGAACCGGGCGAGCATCTTCAGCATCGGCAGTTCCGTGCCGCCGTCGCCGAGCCGGGTGGAGCGCCACAGGCAGCCGGCGCAACTGGCGCCCTTGTTCTGCGGGTTCCAGTAGAAGCCGCTGCTCGCGCCGCCGCGTGCCATCGCCGTCAGGCCGGTGGCCTGGACGGCGACGCGGTGCGCCTCGGACCAGTCGTCGCGGTCGTCGTTGCTGTCGCCGGGTTCCACGTAGTACTCGGCCCACCACAGCGGCAGGTCACCGGTGCGCTCGCGGACCCACTTGCTGACCGCGGTCAGCTTCTGCGTGGCCTTGAACTCGTCGGGGAGCATCTCGTCGTCGGTGGTGTAGCTGGAGCCGTCGACGACGACGAAGTCCGCGCCCGTCTTGTTCTTGTTCCAGTAGTCGAAGGCGTCGAGGACCCGCTGGTCCATGCGGCCCCAGGCGCCCTTGACCTTCGTCGACGCGTTCTCGGTCTGGCGCGGGTCGACGCTGTCCATGACCAGGTAGGGGCCGCCGACCATGATGTCCTTGTTGACCTTCTTGAGCTCCTTGTAGACCAGGTTGTAGAGCTCGGTGTACCCCTCGTAGTCCCAGCGGGCCTGCTCGTTGTTCCAGAAGCCCTTGAACTCGTTCCAGACGATGAAGTGGCGTACGTCCGGATAGCGCTTGGCGACGGTCGCGGCGAGCTTGGCGAAGTCCTTGTAGTGGGCGCGGTCCGGTGCGGTCTCCAGGGCGGCCTGGCTCCAATTGGTCTTGTCCGCGCCGGACTCGCCGCCCTTCATCCAGTCCGGGGAGCAGCACAGGGTGACGACCGGCGTGCCGTCGGTGGCGCGGATGAAGTCCATCCGCCGGTCCATCTCGCTGAAGTCGTAACGGCCCTTGACCGGCTCGGGGTTGCCCGCGCCCCAGCCCATGATGTGCTGGATCTGCGGCAGCGGGCTCGGCTTTCCCGCGAGCAGCTCCTCGGCGCGCTCCACGGAGGCGGTCTCGCCCTCGTCCGCGCTGTACTGCGTGTGCGTGAAGCCCCAGCCCACGTCCGGCTTCGCCTGGTCGGGCGGGACGGCGGGGGTGCCGTGCACCTTGTCCCCGTCGCGCGTGGTGCCCTTGGTGCCCGAGCCGTCATCGGGAAGCGTGGTGATGACGGTCAGGATCAGGGCCAGTGCGGCCACACCAACGCCGAGCAGTGCGGTGAGCCGCCACCGCAGTGCCCCCGAATTCCACCCATGACGTCCCATCAGGGGCAAGAGTATCGGCGCGAGTTGGCGGTAGGACAGGTTCCGTACCACAGCTCTGTAACGGGCATACCACGTGACGTCATATGAACGGAGTACGTAAACCGGGATGCACAAGGGCGTATGCGTGCCGGATCATGGCGGCATGTCTGCGAACCCTCAGGACGCCCTGCCGATCCGGCTCAACGTCGACGACAGCGACTCCCCGTCGGATGTCGTGGACGCCCTCTTCCTCGGCCGCTTCGCCACCGGCGAGCAGCCGTTCTCCCACAGCGCCAACATCGACCGCGTCAAGTCGGGTTCCACGCTGCTTCCGCCGGGCGCGGCCGTCCTGCGGGCCGCCCGCGACGACGACCGCAGCGCGACGCTCGCCGAGGGCGACGGCTGGACGCTGCTCGTCTCGCGCTGGAACCGTGGCGCGGATGTCACCGTGACGGCGACGAGCGCCGATCTCGCGGAGGAGGTCCTGAAACAGGCGACGGACGGCGCACAGGACGAGCCGGAACCGCAGCCGGACAACGTGACCATGGGGTTCTGGTACGTGTCGCCGAGGCGCGGCCCGCACCGCACCACACGGCAGATCTCCGCCGGTACGTGGGAGGAGGTGCGGGAGAACTACACGGCGCCGGTCGCCGAGGCCATGGACTCCCTGATGAAGACGGGCCCTGAGGACATCTCGGGCCGGCTTCTGCTGCTGCACGGGCCGCCCGGTACGGGCAAGACGTCGGCGCTGCGGACGCTCGCGCGGTCCTGGCGGGACTGGTGCCAGGTGGACTGCGTGCTCGACCCGGAGCGTCTTTTCAGCGATGTGGGCTACTTGATGGACATCGCGATCGGCGAGGACGACGGCACAGCGAAGGGCCGCTGGCGGCTGCTGCTCCTGGAGGACTGCGACGAGCTGATCCGGGGCGAGGCGAAGCACACGGCGGGGCAGGCGTTGTCGCGGTTGCTGAACCTGACGGACGGCCTGCTGGGGCAGGGCCGCAATGTGCTTGTGGGGGTGACGACCAACGAGGACCTGGAGCGGTTGCATCCGGCGGTCGTGCGGCCGGGGCGGTGCCTTGCCCGCATCGAGGTGGGTTCGCTGACCCTCCCGGAAGCGGTGTCCTGGCTCGGCACCGCCGAGGGCATCTCCCGCGAGGGCGCGACCCTGGCCGAGCTCTACGCGCTGCGTCGCGGGACTTCCCCTACGTCGGTCCCGGATCCCCGGGAGGGGGCGGACTCGGGGCTGTATCTGTAGCCCGGCGGCCAGCCAACTACTTTTCCCGCCCGCCCACCCGATTGCCCGGCAGTCGGCCGCCTTCGTTGTGGGCAGGCGTTCCGCACGGCGAGTGGGGCCTCCCCTGCTCGAGCGAAGCCGAGAGCTTGGGGAAGGGTGGGCACAACGCACAGCTACCGGGCACCGATTCAGCCAGGCGCGCTCACCCCGAGTCCCCATAAGCCGCCCGCAACGCATCCCTCGCAGCGGACAACGCCGCCCCCTCGGAAAGACCCAGCCGCTGAACCCGTTCGGCAAAGGCCTGGGCGGCAGCCGAAGCCTCCCTCTCCGCCGCATCCCCCGCAGCGGCCACGAACGTCCCATGGCGCCCCCGAGTCTCAATCACCCCGTCCGCCTCAAGCGCCCGATACGCCTTGGCGACGGTATTCGCGGCGAGCCCCAGCTCCTGGGCGAGCCCCCGCACGGTGGGCAGCTTGTACCCCACCGGCAGCACCCCGCCCCGCGCCTGCTCGGCGATCTGGGCCCGCACCTGCTCATAGGGCGGCGCGTCACTCGCAGCGGCGTCAGCGCCCCCACCGATCTCGATCTTCAAAGTCACGGAGTGATTGTCCCGCACGCACGGAAAATAGGAGGCACCCCGACGCGCCCCGCGCGTAACGTGCGGCTCCATGACTCTCCTGGTACGCGCCCTGCGCCCCGGCAGCACACCGGACGCCGAAGCCTTCGCCGCCGTCCGGCGTGCCTGTGTCCCGGCGATGCTCGCCACCGCCGATTCGGTCGCGTTCGACCTGGCGCACGCCCATCCCGACGCCCTGTACCGGCAGTTGGCCGCCGAGATCGACGGGGAGATCATCGGCACGGCCCAGGTGGGCATCGCCTACGACAGCCCCGATCCCGGCCAGGGCTTCGCCAACGTCTACGTACTGCCCGAACGGCGCGGCCTCGGCGCCGGTTCGCTGATCCTGCGTACGGCGGAGGAGCATCTGGCGAACGGCGGCGCCACGACGTTCTTCTCCTGGGTGCTCGACGAGCCCGCGAACCGCGCCTTCGCCGCCAAGCGCGGCTACCGCGCGAGCCGCTCGGCCCACTTCCTCCGTCTCGACCTGACCGCGGGCCTGCCGCCCCGCCAGGAGCCGCCCGCCGGCGTGGAGTTGCGTACGGGAGCGGAGTTCGGGGACGACCCGCGCGCGCTCTTCGAGCTCGACGCGGAGACGGTGGCGGACGAACCGAGCGATGTGGCGGCGGAGTTCACGGACTACGAGCACTGGCTCTCCGAGACGTGGAACCACCCCCTGGTCAATCGCGAGCTGACCTCCGTGGCCGTGGTGGACGGCCGCCCGGCGGCCTTCAGCCTGGCCCGCACGGACGACGCGTCCCGTTACGCGAGCGGCATGACCGGCACCGGGCGCGCCTTCCGCGGCCGGGGCCTGGCGAAGCTGGCCAAGAACGACTCCCTGCACCGGGCGCGTGCCGCCGGCTTCACGGAGGCGTTCACCGGCAACGACGCCGGAAACGAACCGATGCTGGCCATCAACAAGTGGTTCGGCTACGAGATCTGTGCGACGGAGGTACGGCATGTCCGCGAGCTCGGCTGAGAGCCCGACGGCCGTGGAGGTGACGCTGGTGAAGGCGGGCCGCGTCAAGATCCGCTACCCGGCGGAGGTCGTGGCGGACGACGGCAACCAGGTGACGGTCCGTGCGCCGTGGGCGGCGGACGGGGTACGGGACTTCGGTTTCGTACGCTTCGAGCCGGGTGATGTCTTCACGGAGCACTTCTGGCGTGACCGCTGGTACGCCGTGAAGGAGGTCCGTACGCCGGAGGGGGTCCTGAAGGGCTGGTACTGCGACGTGACACGGCCCGCGGTGCGGGACGGCGCCGCGCTGGTGGTCGAGGACCTGGATCTCGACCTGTGGTGCTCGGCCGACGGCGCGACGATCGTCCGCCTTGACGAGGACGAGTTCGCTCAGAGCGGCCTGGCCGAGCAGGACCCGGAGGCGGCGGCCGCGGCGGTCTGGGCGTTGGACGTCCTGGAGGACCTGGCGCGTGAGGGTGCGCTGCCCGTCCTTCCCTCTGTTCAGGATTCCACCGGCGATTCGCGCTGACGCTGGTAGTGGCGGGCGACCCTGGCCCGGTTGCCGCACGAGGGCTTGCACCACTCCTGCCGGCCATGCCGCTTGACGAATTGACTTGCTCCTCGGGCTGAAGCGCGAGGATTCTGGCCTTCCCGTCCGGACCCGTGCCGCTACGCGGCATGGGCCTTGGGAGGGAATCCAAGGCTTCCTGCTTCGTTGCGCTGTGCCAGAACGGGTTCTGGTCTTACCTGCGCTCCACAGGCCGATACCGCCAGTCCGGCGGCCCTTTTCACGTTGCGTGCGGAGTTGATGTCCCGGTCGAGGAGGGTGCCGCACGCCGGGCAGGTCCACTCCCGGATGTCCAAGGGCTTGGGTCCATCCCGGTGTCCGCAGGCCGAGCACGTCTGGGAGGTCGGTTCGAACCGGCCGATCTTGATCAGGGTGCGCCCGTACCGGTCGGCCTTGTAGACGAGCATGGCCACGAACTGTGACCAGCCCGCATCGTGCACACTCTTGGCCAGTCGGGTGCGCGCCAGCCCCTTGACCGCCAGGTCCTCCACGCCGATCGCTTGGTTCTCGCGGATCAACTGCGTGGAGAGCTGGTGGTGGAACTCGCGACGGGCGTCGGCCACTTGCGCGTGGGCGCGAGCGACTTTCAGACGGGCCTTGTCCCGGTTCCTGGATCCCTTCTGTTTGCGGGACAGCTCCCGCTGGGCCTTCTTCAACTTCTTCTCCGCGCGGCGCAGGAACCGCGGGGAGTCGATCTTCGTGCCGTTGGACAGGATCGCGAAATGGCTCAACCCCAGATCGATGCCGATGGACTGGCCGCTTCCGGGCATGCGGACGGCATCGGCGTCTGGGTCAGTGTCGATGACGAACGAGGCGAAGTACCGGCCCGCAGCGTCCTGGATCACCGTGACAGAAGTGGGAGCGCTGGGCAGGTTGCGGGACCACTTCACCTTCACCGCCCCGATCTTCGGCAGGTTCAGCCGACCGCTGCCGGTGATGGACCAGCGGGCGTTGGCGGTGAACCGGATCGACTGCCGGTTGTCCTTGCGGGACTTGAAACGGGGCGCGCCCACCCTCGCTCCCCTGCGGGTGCCCTTGAGGGAGGCGAAGAGATTTTTGTACGCCGTCTCGGCATCGCGCAGGGACTGCTGGAGCACGACCGCGGAGACCTCGCCCAGCCAGGAGCGGGCCTGGGTCTGCTTGGCCTGGGTGATCAGGCGCGAAGACAGCTCCCCGGCTCCCGGGAACGGCGCTCCTGCCGCTCTGGCGTCCTCGCGGGCGCGCACGGCGTCGTTGAACACGACGCGGGCGCACCCGAACGCCCGCGCCAACGCGCCGCGTTGAGAGTCGTCCGGGTACAACCTGAAGGCGTACCGAAGCTGCATGACGATCACACTAGGCACACCACGCAAAGCATCACCAGAGAGAACGTCTGCGCGAACTATCCCCCCCTCCCCCCGCAGCATCCGGCCCCACCGCCAACGGAAGCGCGCGGTGGACCCCCGCAGGGTCGTACCCCACCCCATCCCCATCCTCCTGCCAGTGCAGCAGGAACCGCTCCCCCGCCCGCCATGCCTCCAGGCCCGCCCTGCAGTACGCCACCATGTCGTCCGGCAGGGCGTCGATCGCGTGCCACGTGAGTTCCTCGCACTTTTCGGGCTCCGCGTTGAAGGGGGTGCCGCCCCTGCCGTGGTCTGCCTCGAAGAACCAGCCGATGCGGGGATTGCCGCCGGGGCCCCGGTGCTGGAGGACCACCGCGGCTCGGACGTCTGCCGGGGCGAGGGTGAGGCCGATCTCCTCGCGGGCCTCGCGGAGCACGGCCTCGCGGACGTCCTCGCCTGGCTCCACGTGGCCCGACGGGACGTTCAACAGGCCGTCTCCGTAACCCGTGTTGGCGCGTCGGGCCAGGAGGACCTCGTCGCCGCGGCGCAGGATGAGGTGGACGTCGACCACCTCCTTGTGGCGGGGCGGGGTGGCCGGCAGGACGCCCACCACCGCGTACCGCTCGTCCTCCACTTCCTTGCCCCACAGGCGCGGGTCGCCCGAAAGGCGCTCCGAGTGCAGTCGGCCCACCAGGGGTGTCAGCGCCTCGATCAGGCGGGTGGCAGGGATGCCGGCGGGGTTGGTCGTCCCCCATACGCCCTCGATCAGGACGAGACGGCCGCCGGGGCGCAGCAGCGAACACCAGTGTCTGAGCGTCGCCTCGAGGTCCGGGAGCGTCCACAGGACGTGGCGGGCCAGGATCGTGTCGAATGTCCGCCCCTCGACCGGGGGCACGGCCGCATCTCCGAGCAGGACCTCCGCCCCGTGCCCGGCCAGCTTCTCGCGCGCCCGCTCCACCATCCTCGGCGACAGATCCACCGCCGTCACACCGTGTCCGTACTCGGCAGCGATCAGTGACAGGCTGCCCGTGCCGCACCCCAGATCGAGCACGTCCCCCGCTGTCTCCGGGAGCCAGTCCCGCAGCCGCCCCGCCCAGGCCTCCCGCACCACCGTGTCCCGCAGTCCGTGGTCCGGCTCGTCGTCAAAGGTGGCCGCCTGCGCGTCCCAGTCGATCGTCATGCCCCGATCGTGACACCCGCCACTGACAATCGGCCTTGGATGAGAAACCCTCCCCGCAGAGGTCTACAGCCGTACCGCCTTGGACATCGGTAGGTACAGGGAGGCAGCCATGCGCCGTGTGACCGTGCACAAGACCGTCGGTAAGCCCACCACCCGACAGATCCGCGAGAAGCACGAGGCCGAGGACCGGCCCCGTGAACGACCCGAGGTCCGCAAGGACGTCCAGCGGACCTGGTGGCCGGACGGATGAGACCGCCCGGCCGCGGCCAGAAGGCCCAGAAGGTCTAGAAGGTCTAGAGGCCCTTGCGGTAGTGGAAGCGGTCGTAGGGGCCGTCGACCCTGCGCTCCACCAGCTCGTATCCGTACCGCGGATAGATCTTCTGGTTCTCCCACATCATCGCGTTCGTGTAGAGACGGACCTCGGGAAACCCGAGGGCACGCGCGCGTGCGTCCACGAACGCAAGGAGGCGGCCGCCCACGCCCCGGCCCGCCGCCTCGGGGTGGACCGCGATGCTGTCCAGGAAGAGATGGTCCTCGTGCGGGACGAGGACCAGGACGCCGATCACCGGGTCCCCCGTGACATACACCCGCCCCGCCGCCACCTCCGCCGCGTGGTCCGCCTCCATGGGGGCGGGCACTACACCGATGCGCTCGATGTAGTGGCGGTACGCGGCGTCCGTCACCGCCTTCACTGCGGGGACGTCGGCGGTGGTGGCGGGGCGGATGTCGGCTGTCATGCGTCTACGTCTACGCCACGGGCGCGCCCCCGCACCACCGCCTTCTTCAGCAGCGGCCACAGCACGATCAGCGCGATGATCGCGTACACCGTGATGGAGAAGGGCGTGTCGAACAGGCCGCTGACGCTGCCGTCGCTGATCTGCAGGGCGCGGCGCAGCTGCTGCTCGGCGTTCGGGCCGAGGATGACGCCGATCACCGCGGGCAGGACCGGCAGTCCGTAACGCCGCATGCCGAAGCCGATCAGGCCGATGACCAGGAGGATCACCAGGTCGAGCGCCTCACCGCCGACCGCGTACGCGCCCACCGCCGCGAAGAAGAGAATGCCCGCGTAGAGGTAGGGCCTCGGGATGCGGAGCAGCTTCGCCCAGACCGGGGCCAGCGGCAGGTTCAGGGCGAGCAGGAGCACCATTCCCACGAAGAGGGACGCGATCAGGCCCCAGACCAGGTCCGGTTCGCGCTCGAAGAGCAGGGGGCCCGGCTGGATCCCGTACTGCTGGAAGGCGGCGAGCATCACCGCGGCGACGGCCGTCGTGGGCAGGCCGAGCGTCAGCATCGAGACCAGCGTGCCCGCCGCCGATGCCGATGACGCCGACTCGGGGCCCGCCACGCCCTCGATCGCGCCCTTGCCCCACTCCTCCTTGTTCTTGGACAGGCGCTTCTCGGTGACGTACGAGAGGAAGGTGGGGATCTCGGCGCCGCCGGCCGGGATCGCGCCGAACGGGAAACCGATGAGCGGACCGCGCAGCCAGGACTTCCAGGTGCGCTTCACATCCGCCTTGCCCAGCCAGGGGCGGCCCACCGGTATCGCCTCGCCGCTGGTGCGGCGCAGATGGGCCGCGACCCACAGGGCCTCGCCGATCGCGAAGAGGCCCACCGCGACGATCACCACGTCGATGCCGTCGGCGAGTTGGAGCGAGCCGAACGTCAGCCGCTGCTGCCCGGTCATCTGGTCGAGGCCGACCAGGCCGATGGTGAGGCCGATCAGGAGGGAGGCGAGGCCGCGGATGCGGGACGAGCCGAGGACCGACGTCACGGCGATGAACGCGAGGACCATGATGGCGAAGTAGTCGGGCGCCCCGATGTCGACGGCGAGGTCGGCGACCGTCGGCGCGAGCGCCACAAGGAGCATGGTGCCGATCATGCCGCCCGCGAAGTGGCCGATGGCGGCGGCCGCGAGCGCCTGTGCGCCGCGCCCCGCCTTGGCCATCGGGTTGCCTTCCATGGCGGCGACGACCGCGGCGCTCTCGCCCGGTGTGTTGAGGAGGATCGACGTCGTGGAGCCGCCGAACATCGCTCCGTAGTAGATGCCGGCGAACATGATGAACGCGCCGGTCGGTTCCAGGCCGTACGTCACGGGCAGCAGCAGCGCCACCGCCATCGCGGGGCCGATGCCGGGCAGCACGCCGATCGCGGTGCCAAGGAGCACTCCGACCGCGGCCCAGAGCAGGTTCAGCGGGGTGAGGGCCGTGCCGAAGCCGTCCATCAGGGAGTTGAGGGCGTTCATGTCAGAGCACTCCCATCAGCGGGCCGCCGGGGAGCGGGACTCCGAGCAGGTTGTTGAAGACGACGTACGTGATCAGGGAGAGGCCTGCCGCGATGAGCGGGTCGCGGTCCAGGTGCCTGCTGCCGAGCGCGTACGCGGCGCCCCAGAACAGCAGGGCGCCCGCGATGGGGAAGCCGAGCGGTTCGATGAGGACGGCGGCGCCGAGGAAGACCCCGGCGAGCAGCAGGACGGTGCGCCAGTCGGCGGGTTCGGACAGGTCGATGTCCTCGCCGCCCTCGGCCTCGCCGCGGCCGCCGCGCAGGACGTCGACCGCGAGGAGCACGGCGACGACCAGGAGTCCGATGCCGACCACGACCGGGACCGTCTTGGGGCCGATCGGGCCGCGCTGGGCGATGTCGACGTCCATGGTGAGCGCGTCGGTGAGGACGAGCACGCCGAGGGCCAACAGCATGACGCACACGCCGAGTTCGGAGTGCTCGCGCAGCCAGGAGCGGCGGCTGTTCCCGGACTCCTCGGGCGGGGTCGGCGGGTTTTCGGTGGTTGTCGTCGTCACAGTCCGAGCTCCTTCAGGACGGACACCACGCGCTTGTCCTGGGCGTCCAGGAAGTCGCCGAACTTGTCGCCGGTGAGGAAGGCGTCGTCCCAGCCGTTCGTCTTGAGGGACTTGCGCCACTGAGGGGAGTCGTGGAGCTTCCTGACGAGGCCGGTGAGCTTGTCGCGCTCGGCTTCAGAGAGGCCGGGCGGTGCGACGATGCCGCGCCAGTTGGTGAAGTCCACGTCGTAGCCGGACTCCTTGAGGGTGGGTCCCTCCAGGCCGTCGACGCGCTCGGGTCCGGTGACCGCGAGGAGGCGCAGCTCGCCCGACTTGATCTGGTCGAGGTACTCGCCGACGCCGGAGACGCCGAAGGCGACCTTCTTGCCGAGGATCGAGGCGAGGAGTTCGCCGCCGCCGTCGAAGGGAACGTAGTTGACCTTCTTGGGGGCGATCCCCGAGGCGCGCGCCATCAGCATCGGGGCGAGGTGGTCGGGGCCGCCGGGGGACGAGCCGCCGCCGACGGGGAGTTTGCCCGGGTTCTTCTTCCAGGCGGTGATCAGCTGCTTGATGTCCTTGTACGGCGAGTCCTTGGCGACCACCACGACGTCCGGCTCCTCGGTGAGGCGGGCGATCGGGGTGGTGTCGGCGAGGGTCTTGGGCGAGTGGTTGGAGCGTGCGGCGCCCACGACTCCGAGCCCCATGGACATCGCGAGCTTTCCGTTGCCGTGCTCGCCGACGAGGCGGCTCAGGCCCACGGTGCCGCCGGCGCCGGGCAGGTTGAACACCTCGATGTTGTGGGTGAGCTCGGCGTCCTCGGCGTTCTTCGCCGCGGTGCGGGCGGTGATGTCGTAGCCGCCGCCCGGTGTGTTGGGGACCATGAAGCGCAGGCCGGGGATCTGTGTGCCGGTCTCGGAGCCGCTGCCCGTCGAGAGCAGCGGCGGCCCTGCGAGCACGAGCAGCGCGGCCCCGAGCAGGGCAAGGGGTGTGCGCAGACGCACGTGTGCCACCACCTGTCGGTACGTAGGAGTTGGTGGGGCCGGGTTCCCGGTGGGGGGCGGGAACCCGGCCGCCATCCGCGGGGACGGGGATTCCTGTGAGGTGGCCCACATGTTGCCTGCGCGTTAAGAAGCTGTCTCTCTTCCGGAATCAACGGACGTTGTGGTCGTTGTGGTCGCGCCCATAGCCTGCGGCGATGACAAGGGTGCTGGTCGTGGACGACGACTTCATGGTCGCCAAACTGCACAGCCGCTATGTGTCCGCGGTGGACGGATTCTCGGTGGTGGGGGTGGCGCACAGCGGTGCGCAGGCACTGGAGGCGGTGGAACGCCTCCGCCCCGATCTCGTACTCCTTGACGTCTATCTGCCCGATATGGACGGCATCGCGGTGCTACGGGAGTTGCGTGCCGTCGAGGAGCGCGACCGGGACCGGCAGCCGGTGGACGCGCTGTTCATCACGGCGGCGCGGGACGCGGAGATCGTGCGGGCGGCGCTGCGGGCGGGCGCACTGCACTACCTCATCAAGCCGTTCAACCAGGCGGCACTGCGGGAGCAGTTGCTGCACGTGGCGGCGTTGCGGGCCCGCCTCGACGGTCTGGACGAGGCCCGCCAGGAGGACGTCGACCAGCTCTTCGGCACCCGCCCGCCCGGCTCCCGCGAACTTCCGAAGGGCCTTGCGGCACACACCGCCGACCTGGTCGAACAGACCCTGCGCCGCCACCCGGACGGCCTCTCGGCGACGGAGTGCGCCCAGGAGGGAGCACTCTCCCGGGTCAGCGCGCGACGGTACCTGGAGTTCTTCGCGGACACGGGGAGGGCGGAGGTGACGCTGCGGTACGGGGGGACGGGGCGGCCGGAGCGGCGATACCGCTGGGTGCGATGAGCGCCCCGAAGGGGCGCGGGGAACTGCGCGAGCAACCAAGACGCACCCCGCAGACAAGTACTCCTTCAGGCGCAGCCTGAGCCCCCGATTAGCCCTCCCTTAACTGCACCATAAAGATCGCCATCACCCGCCCTCAGCAGCCGAATTCGGGTTTTCAAGCGGCTAGCTTTCTCGTCGCCGGGGCCCCGCGTCCCCCACCCCCGACCGCAGCCGAGGAGAACCACCCATGACCGCTAGCCGCAAGGTCGCCGCAATAGCCGCCGCAGGCATCGCCCCGCTCGCCCTGACCGTCCTGTCCGCCGCGCCCGCCGCCGCGCACGGTTCGATGACGGACCCGGTGAGCCGGGTGTCCGCCTGCTTCCAGGAGGGTCCGGAGGCCCCGAAGTCGGCCGCCTGCAAGGCGGCTGTCGCGGCCAGTGGCGCGCAGGCCTTCTACGACTGGAACGGCGTGAACATCGCCAACGCCGCAGGCAAGTCGAAGGAGATCATCCCCGACGGCAAGCTGTGCAGCGCGGGCAACGACAAGTACAAGGGCCTCGACCTGCCGCGTGCCGACTGGCCGTCCAGCAAGCTCGCCGCCGGCAACCACACATTCCGCTACAAGGGCACCGCCCCGCACAAGGGTTCCTTCGAGCTGTACGTCACGAAGGACTCGTACGACCCGGCCAAGCCGCTGAAGTGGTCGGACCTGGAGGAGAAGCCGTTCGTCAAGGTCACCGACCCGAAGATGGAGAACGGTGACTACGTCTTCGACGGCAAGGTCCCGGCCAAGTCGGGCCGCCACCTGATCTACTCGATCTGGCAGCGCTCGGACTCCCCCGAGGCCTTCTACACCTGCTCCGACGTCGTCTTCGGCAAGGACAGCGGCGGCGGCACGGCTCCCGCCCCGACGGCCTCCGCGCCGTCCGAGAAGGACATCGAGGCCGGCTCCGAGAAGTCGACCGTCGAGCACCACGGCCACGGCGACAACGACGCCAAGACGGGCGCCGAGGCCTCCGGGGCGGCCCCGGCGCAGGACACCCCCGCCAACGAGCCCGAGGTGAACGGCGCCGCCGCGAAGCCCGCGGCCACCGACGAGAACCTCGCCGAGACCGGCGGCGACAGCACGACTCCGTACATCGCGATCGGTGGCGCCGGCGCCCTCGCCCTGGGCGCGGCGGCCATGTTCGCCACGGCCCGCCGCAGGACGGCCCGCCACGGCCGCTGAGTCGTCCCGAACAGAGCGGGCCGCTGCCGGGTCGGGCAGCGGCCCGCTGTTCGTCACGGGTCAGGACAGGCACGTACTCGGTGTCGCGTGCTGCGGATCCAGCGCGTTGGCGACCTCGTGGTGGGCGACCCGGTCGAGGATCCCGATCGCCACGTGCTCGGAGAGGTCGACGGGGCACAGGTCCTGGACGGTCACATTGCGTACGTCGGGACCTTCGAGGAACTGCGTGCGGTACGGGGTGACCACCTCGTCGTACTTGGTGGCGATGACCGTGTAGCGCACGCCGGGCACGGTGTCGCCGCCCGCGTTGAGCCTGGTGAGGAACGGCGATCCCGCCACCTGGTCGGCGAGGCTCGGCGTCTTGGTGGTGAGCAGGTCCTCGATGCCCGGGAAGTAGGGCAGCAGCTTGGTCAGGCCGAGCAGGGTGGTGCCGTGGTTGTCGGGCGCGAGGCCGATCAGGGCGTTCACCTTCGCCGCGCCGCCGAGGAACTTCAGATAGTGGCGGGGCATCATGCCGCCCTGCGAGTGGCCGACGAGGTCAGCCTTCGCGGCGCCCGTGGAGGCGAGCACCTTGTCGACGAAGGCGTCGAGCTGTTCGGCCGACTTGTCGATCGGGCCGAGCCCGTTGAAGAACGGCACTCCGGGCAGCTGGCCGTAGTCGAGGGAGTAGACGCAGTAGCCGCGCCTCACCAAGTAGGGCGCCAGGACGAGCCAGTTGTCCACGGAGTTGCCGAAGGTGCCGTGGACGAGGACGACGGGGCGCGGGTGGGCGGCGGACGGCTTGCAGTTGTAGTCGTTCCAGCCGCTCGATGAGGTCGCAGCGGCAGACGAAGCGTCCGGGGCCGCCTGCGCGGCGGGGGTCAGGGTGAGCGCGCCCGTCATGAGCAGGGCGGCGGCAAGCGCTCTGAGCGCTCGTCTCCAGGGCAGCATCGGGTGATCTCCTTGCGGCTCAAGGGAGTTGCTCAAGGGAGTTGCTCAAGGGAATTGCTCAAGGCAGCGACGATGAGCGAGCCCTGTGATCCGGATCACGAGGATGCCGTGCACACGCCAAATTACGGGCGAGTAGTAAAAGTGTGAAGTTACGCGTCGGTAAAACTTCCGGCGATCACAGGCAGGGTCGCCTTCCGCCGCACTATTGACCGCCGTCGGTACAAGCGCCCCAAAGGGGCGCGGGGAACTGCGCGAGCAACCAACACGCACCCGCAGACGCCCACGGTGCCCCCGAACCCCCTACCGAGGCGGAGAAACCAGCCCCAACTCATAAGCGATGATGACCAACTGCACCCGATCCCGGGCGCCCAGCTTGGTAAACAGCCGCGCTACATGCGCCTTCACCGTGGCCACGGTGATGAACAACTCCGACGCGATCTCAGCGTTGGAGAATCCCCGCCCCACCAGCGTCAGCACCTCAACCTCACGGTCAGTGATCCCGTCCACCGACCGCCGCTCAAGCGCCGCAGGCTCCGGCCGCGCCGCGAACTCCTCGATGAGACGGCGGGTGACGCTCGGCGCGATCAGGCCGTCCCCCGCGGCCACCACCTGGATCGCCGCGAGGATGTCGTCGAGCGCCATGTCCTTGACGAGGAACCCGCTGGCGCCTGCGCGCAGCGCCCCGTACACGTAATCGTCGTCGTCGAACGTCGTCAGGACCAGGACGCGGGTCGCGTCGGTCTCCGCCGTGATCAGCCGGGTGGCCTCGATGCCGTCCATGCCGGGCATGCGGATGTCCATCACGACGACATCGGGGCGTACGTCCCTGGCGAGCCGGACGGCGTCGGCGCCCGTCCCCGCCTCGCCCACGACGTCGAGTTCGGGGTTGTCGGCCATGAGGACTCGCAGGCCCGCGCGGACCAGGGGCTGGTCGTCGGCCAGTACGACGCGCACCACGCGGTCCGTCACCGTCCCTCCTCCGGCACGGGCAGCAGCGCCGCCACCCGGAAGCCGCCCTCGGGGCGCGGCCCCGCGGTGAAGCGGCCGTGCAGCAGGGCGACTCGCTCCCGCATGCCGACCAGGCCGAAGCCGGTGCCCGCGGGCAGCCCGCCCCGCCCGCCGTCCTCGATCTCGATGGACAGCTCGGCGGCCCGCCGCTCGACGCTCACCCGGCAGGTGTCCGTTCCCGCGTGCCGTACGACATTGGTCAGTGCCTCCTGGAGGATGCGGAACGCGGCCAGGTCGATGTCGGCGGGCAGCGGCTCGCGCCCGCCCGGCCACCGCACCTCGACCCGTACCCCGGCGTCCAGCGCGGACGCGACGAGGCGGTCGATGTCGGCGAGGCCGGGCGTCGGCTCACGGGGCGTCACGTCCTCGTGATCGGGGGCGAGTTCGGCACCCGTAGCAGCGTCTGACTCCGGCTTGCGCAGGGCGACCAGCGTCCGGCGCAGACCCGCGAGCGTCTCCCTGCTGGTGTTCTCGATGGTGGTGAGCGCGTTGCGGGCCTCGGCCGGCTGGGTCTCGATGACGCGGCTGCCCACGCCCGCCTGGATGGCGATGACGCCGATGCTGTGCGCGATCATGTCGTGCAACTCGCGGGCGATGCGCAGGCGTTCGGCGGTGATGGCGCGGGCCGTGGCCTGGCTGCGCAGCGCCTGAGCGTGTGCCCGGCGCTCGCGGGACGAACTGCCCACCATCCAGGCGGCGATCAGGGCGACGGCGATGAACGCGACGGTCTCGCCGTTGTTGCTCACCCACCCGGAGGGTGCGCAGCCGTTCACCATGCCCTGGGGAGGAACGCCCGCGGTGGGATCGCAACCGCCGTCGGGCGGGAAGGCGAAGAGGCTGAGCAGCTGTGCCGTGAACGCCATGAGGGCGGCGGCGACCGACGTACGGCGCGGGCGGGTGGCGGCGAGATAGCCGACGGCGCAGACCCCGACGAAGATCTGCAGATAGCTGACCTCCGTCTTCCGCATCTCCATCGTCGCCGTCACCGCGCCCAGGAGCAGGAAGACCAGGGCGGGCAGCGGCCGGCGCCGGAGGAGCGAGGCGACCACGGCCGTGAGCGCGATCGACGCGAGGACCATCAGGGCGTCGAAGCCCTGCTGCCCGTGGTCGAAGGTGACGTAGGTGACGAAGGGGTAGACGACCGCCCCGCTCCAGGCCAGGCCGGTGCGCACGGGCGGCCAAAGCCGCCCGGCCACACGCGGGCCCCTGCCCTGCTCGGGTGCCGCCTGACCTGCCTCGATGTCCATGCGCCGATCGTATGTGCCCGTCCCGCGCAGGGGTATTGGCCCACGGTCGTACGCCCATGGGCTACCGGAGCCCGCAGTGTGGGTGGCCGACGGCCCGATGCCGGGCGCCCGCGGCCCACGGGACCGTGGCCGGATGATCGAAGTCAACGAACTGACAAAGGTGTACGGCGACAGGACGGCCGTGAAGGACCTCGGCTTCACCGTCCGCCCCGGCAAGGTCACCGGGTTCCTCGGCCCCAACGGCGCGGGCAAGACCACGACCCTGCGGATGCTGCTCGGCCTGGTCGCCCCCACCGGCGGCACCGCCGTCATCGACGGCCGCCCCTTCCGCGACCGCCCGCGCGGCCTGCGCCATGTCGGCGCACTCCTCGACGCAGGCGACGTCCACGGCGGGCGCACGGCCCATGCCCACCTGCGCGCCCTGGCCCGCAGCAACCGCATCCCCCGCAGCCGCGTCGACGAGGTCCTGCACGAGGTCGGCCTCACCGACGCCGCACGCCGACGCCTGAGCGGCTTCTCCCTCGGCATGAGACAACGCCTGGGCATCGCCACCGCCCTGCTCGGCGACCCGCCGGTGCTGTTGTTCGACGAGCCGCTCAACGGCCTTGATCCGGAAGGCGTGTTGTGGGTACGCGGACTCTTCCGCCGCCTGGCCGCCGAGGGCCGCACCGTCCTCGTCTCCAGCCACCTCATGACCGAGATGGAGAACACCGCCGACCAGCTCATCGTCATCGGCCGCGGCGAGTTGATCGCCGCGGAGAGCCTCACCGACTTCGCCGCACGGGGCACCCGGCTCAGCGTGACGGTGCGTACGCCGGACGCCATGGAGCTCAGGGACGTACTGACCGCCGAAGGCGCCTCCGTGCACATCCAGGACGACCTGCTCACCGTCACCGGGCTCCCCGCCGCCCGCATCGGCGAACTCGCCCTCCAGCACCGGGTGTTGCTGCACGAACTCACCACCCGCACCGCATCCCTGGAGGACGCCTTCCTGGAACTCACCGCCGACAGCGCCGAATACCTCGCGGGAGAGCCCCGATGACCGCTGCCCGCGCCCGCTTCCGCGACCTCGTCGCCGCCGAATGGATCAAACTCTGGTCCCTGCGCTCCACCGGCTGGATCCTCGGCGTGGGCGCGCTGGTCGTCATCGGGATCAATGTCAACTCCGCCCGGTCCAACGCCGACCTCCTGGAGCACCAGCCGGCGACCTCCCCGGACGGGGCCTTCCAGGTCGACCCGATGCACGCCGCCTTCGTCGACCCCGCCTACCAGATCCTCGTGGTCGTCGCCGCCGCCGTCGGCGCCATCACGGTCTTCGGCGAGTACACCAGCGGTCTGATCCGTACGACGTTCGCGGCCGTCCCCGACCGCCGCGCGGTGCTCGTGGCCAAGGCGGCCGTCGTGGCCGCGGTGATGTTCGTGCTCGGCGCGGTCGTCGCGGCGGCCTCCTTCGGCGCGACCCAGGCCGTGCTGAGCGACACCATCGGCCTGCCGATCGGCGCTCCCGGCGCGCTGCGGGCGGTCGTGGCATCCGCGCTGCTCGCCCCGCTGTGCGCGCTGGTCGGCATGGCGCTCGGCGCACTGATCCGGCATGCGGCGGGCACCGTCGTCGCGTCCCTCGTGACGCTGTTGCTGCTGCCCTCGCTCTTCGCGGGCGACACGTACCGCTGGGCGAAGGAGATCGGCAACGCGATGCCGCTCACCGCGTGGCAGGCCCTGGTCGAGAACCCGGCGATGGACTACCCGCCGGGCAGGTATCCGGTGACGGTCGCGGAGGCGTGGACCGTCTTCGCGGTGTGGCCGCTCGTGGCGGCGGTCGTGGCGGTGGTCGTGGTGCACCGCCGCGATGTCTGAGCGGCCGCTCCTACGCGGCCAGCGTCCCCGGCACGATCGCGCCGGGGCCGAACTTCGCCCGTGCCCGGTCGGCGACCTCCTCGATGCGGCGCGCCCTGTCGTCCGCCGGGTCGAACATCAGCTGGTGGGCGGCCTGTTCGGCGGGGCCGAGCCCTTCGGCGCGCAGGGAGATGCCGCGCACCCGGGCGCGTTGCAGGCCGAGCGCCTCGTACATCCGGTACGCGGTCGCGGTCAGCGCGCTGGAGTGCGCGGTCGGCTCGGGCAGGGCGCGGGTGCGGGTGGTCGTCGCATAACCGGTGCGGTCCGCGTACCGCACGGTGAGCGTCAGGGAGCGGCACACCTGGTCGTCGCCGCGCATTCTGACGCCGAGCTCCTCGGTGATCGAGAGCAGTGCGCGCCGGTGCCGGGTGGGGTCCAACTCGTCGCGGGGGAAGGGCCGTTCGGCGGCGAGCGAGCGGGCGGCCGCGTTCGGCACGACCCGTGCGCGGTCGACGCCGTGCGCCTTCTCGTGCAGCTCGCGTCCTGCGCGGGCGCCGATGAGCCGCTGCAGCGTGGACAGCGGCGCGGCGGCCACCTTGCCGACGGAGTCGAGCCCGTACTCGCACAGGGTGCGGGCGGTGGCGCGGCCGACCCCGGGCAGCTCGGTGACCGGCTTCGGGCCGAGGAACTCCGCGACGGCTGCCGGTTCCCGGCCCACGACTCGGGTCACTCCCGGCACGGCGCCGCGTACGGCCATCCGCGCCAGCATCGGCCCGGGCCCCGCGCCGATCACGCAGTCCACCCCGTACAGGGCGAGCGCCCGCACCCGGATCACCGCGGCGAGCTCGACGGCGTCCCGCCCGAAGTAGCGCATGGCTCCCCGTACGTCGACGAGCACACCGTCGGGCGGCAGGGCCTCCACGACCGGGCTGAACTCGCCGACCAGTGCGATCAGCCGGGGCAGGGCCGCCTCGTACATGGGCGGCAGCAGGAAACGTATACAGAGAGTGCTCATCCCGCGCTCCCCGGGCTCTGGTGCCACAACTTCCGTCCCGTGGCCGCCCGTTCGCCGGGCGGCTGCAGGTCGGCCCAGGGGTGCATCTCGTACCCCGTGGACATCCGGATGCGCCGGCCGCCGTCCGCCGGGGCCGCTGCGGGCTCCGGCTCCGGCGGCTGCTCGGTCAGCCGCTCGGCCACCGCGTCGAGGCCTCCTTCCTGGCGCAGCTCCACCAGTTCGGCCAGGTTCCAGGCGGCCGCGCCGACCACGCTGAGGCTGCGCGGCCCGCGGCGCTGCACGACACCTCGGACGAGCAGCAGCCAGGAGTGGAAGACGGTGTGCGCGCACCGTTCGTGGGCGTCGTCGAAGAAGGCCAGGTCGACCAGGCCGGTGCCGTCGTCCAGGGTCGTGAAGATGACGCGCTTGCCGGAGCGGATCGGCGGGGTCTGGGTGGCCGCCTTGGCGCCCGCGACCAGCACGGTCGCGCCGTGTTCGGCGTCCCGGAGGCGGCGGGCCGTCAGCACGCCGAGCTCCTTGAGGAACTCCGCGTGATCGCCCATGAGATGGCGCGAGGAGTCCATGCCGAGGACGCCGAGTTCGGCGCTGAGGCGTTCCGCGTCGTCCAGGTCGGGCAGACCGGCGGGTGCCGTCTTCCGCCCGCCGGACAAGGGGAGTTGGGCCCCGAAGGCTCCTGACGAGCCGTGCGCGCCGCGCCGCAGCTCGGCCAGGTGCAGCTGCAGATCGCGGCGGTTGGCGCCGAACGCGTCGAGCGCGCCGACCTGGGCGAGCCGCTGCGCGACCGGCTTCGACGGCCTGGCCCGCTCCCAGAAGTCCACGAGCGATGCGTAGGGCTGTGCGTCGGCGATCCGGGCGGCCTCGGCCTCGCTGATGCCGTGCACGTCGGAGAGTGCAAGCCGCAGCCCCCACCGGGAGCCCCCCGGGTTATCAGACACCAGTTCGATACGGTGGGCGACCGCGGACCGGTTCACGTCCAGCGGAAGGATCGGCACCCCGCGCCGCCGCGCGTCCGCGAGCAGCAGCCGCTTCGGATACATCCCGGGGTCGTGCGTGAGCAACCCCGCGTAGAACGCGGCCGGGTGATGGGCCTTCAGCCACGCCGACTGGTACGTCGGCACGGCGAAGGCCACCGCGTGCGCCTTGCAGAAGCCGTACGACCCGAAGGCCTCGATGATCTCCCAGGTCCGGCCGATGGTCTCGGCGTCGTACCCCTTCGCCGCGGCCTGCTGCGCGAACCAGAACCGGATCCGCCCCTGCGACTCGGGGTCGGAGAGCCCGCGCCGCACCCGGTCCGCCTCGTCGCGCCCGCAGCCGGTCATGATGTCGACGATCTCGATGATCTGCTCATGGAAGACGACGACTCCGTACGTCTCCTTCAGCGGCCCCTTGAGATCCGGGTGCGGATAGCGGACGGGCGCGCGGCCGTGCCGGGCCTCGATGAAGGGCCGCACCATGTCGGCGGCGACGGGTCCCGGACGGAACAGCGAGATGTCGACGACCAGGTCGTGGAAGGTCGCGGGCTGAAGGCGTCCGACCAGGTCACGCTGGCCCGGCGACTCGATCTGGAAGCAGCCGAGCGTCTCGGCGGACTTGATGAGTCGATACGTCGCCGGGTCCCCCGGCGGCACCGCGTCCACGTCGACACGGGAGCCCGTGGCCCGCTCGATCTCCCCCACGGCGTGCGCCATCGCCGACTGCATCCGCACGCCGAGCACGTCCAGCTTGAGCAGCCCGAGGTCCTCCACGTCCTCCTTGTCGAACTGGGACATGGGGAAGCCCTCGCCGCTGGTCGGCATCACCGGCGTACGCGCGAGCAGCGAGGCGTCGGAGAGCAGCACCCCGCACGGGTGCATGGCGATGCCGCGGGGCAGCGCGTCGAGCGCCTCGACAAGCTCCCACATCTTGCCGTGCTGCCCCATCTCCCCCGCCACCGCCCGGAGTTCGGGCAGCTCCGCCATCGCCGAGCGGGCGTCGCGGGCGCGGATGTGCGGGAAGGACTTGGCGATCCTGTCGATCTCGGCCGGGTCCATGGACAGGGCGGCGCCCACATCGCGTACGGCGTGCCGCACCCGGTAGGTCTCGGGCATGGCGACGGTCGCGACCCGCTCGGTGCCGAAGCGGCCGATGATCGCGCGGTAGACCTCCAGGCGGCGGGCCGACTCCACGTCGATGTCGATGTCCGGCAGGACGAACCGCCGCGTGGACAGGAACCGCTCCATGAGCAGCCCGTGCTCGACGGGGTCGGCGTGCGCGATGCCGATGAGGTGGTTGACCAGGGATCCGGCGCCGGAGCCGCGCGCCGCGACCCGGATCCCCAAGTCGCGTACGTCGTCGACCACTTGGGCCACGGTGAGGAAGTAGGAGGCGAAGCCGTGGTAGGCGATGATGTCCAGCTCGTGGTGCATCCGCTCCCAGTACACGCGCCGCGAGTCGTAGCCGCGCAGCACCATGCCCGCCGCCGCCCGCGACGCCAGGACGCGCTGCGCGGTGCGGCGCCCCGCGCCGACGAGGTGCGGTTCGGGGAAGCGTACGGAGCCGATGCCGATGTCGTCATCGGGGTCGACGAGGCACTCGGCGGCGGCGGTCTGGGTCTGCTCGACGAGACGGTGGGCGGTGTCGCGGCGGAAGCCGGCGGCCTCGACGACGCGCTCGGCGATGTGCAGCATGTCGCCCGCGCCCTTCAACCACCGCTCGCCGCCGTCGAGTTCCTTGGTCGGGTCGACGGGGACGAGACGGCGGGCCGCGTCGAGCACATCGGCGACCGGGCCCATGCCGGCGTCGGCGTAGCGCACGGCGTTGCTCAGGACGGGGCGGATGCCCTGCTCGGCGGCGAAGCCGACGGTGCGGGCGGCCAGGCGCAGCGAGCCGGGTCCAGTGCCCTCGCGGCCGTGCCAGACGGACTCCAGGCGCAGCGCGTCGCCGTAGCGCTCGCGCCAGGGGGCGAGGAGGCGGGCGGCCCGGTCCGGGCGCCCCGCGGCGAGCGCGCGCCCCACGTCGGACGCGGGGCCGAGCAGCACGGTCAGACCGTCGCCGTGGTTCTCCTCCCACGGCAGGACAGGCTGCCCCTCACCGGTCCGGTGCGCGGCGGTGACCAGGCGGCAGAGCGTGGCCCAGCCGGTGGCGCCGTCCCGGGCGAGGAAGGTCACCCGCGGGGTCGACTCGTCGATGAAGGCACCGCCACGCACCGGGGTCCGCCGCCGCTCGCCCCGCGCCGGGCCGGGCTCGGCCACCGCGAGCCCGGTGCCGAACAGCGGCCGCACCCCCGCCTTCGCGCAGGCCTTGGCGAACCGGACCGCCCCCGCGAGGGTGTCCCGGTCGGTGAGCGCGAGGGCGTCCATGCCCCGCAGCGCGGCGCGCTCCGCCAGCCGCTCCGGGTGCGAGGCCCCGTACCGCAGGGAGAACCCGGAGACGGTGTGCAGATGCGTGAACCCTGGCACACGCACCTCCTGAAAACCTGAACCGATCCGACCTCACAGCCCCCGCCTCCACCATAGACCAAGTTTCGAACGTACGTACGACACGTGTGCGACGCGCCCATCGCCGTAGCCCGTTCGGCCCCGCCCACCTGCGGGAACGGCAGGGGCCCCCGAGCGTGGGGGCATGAGCTTCACCGATGAGTTGAAGAGCGCCGTCACCCCGCGAGCAGCCCTGCTGGTCATCGGCGTACTCGCCCTGCAGCTGCTGTTCATCGCCTCCTACGTGGGGGCGCTGCACGATCCGAAGCCGAGGGACGTGCCCTTCGGCGTGGTCGCTCCGGGGCCCGCCGCCGAGCAGGCGTCGGCCCGGCTCGGGAAGCTCCCCGGTGATCCGCTCGACCCCCGCGTGGTCGAGGACCAGGCCACGGCCCGGAAGCAGATCATGAACCGTGACATCGACGGCGCCCTGATCATCAATCCCCGGGCCACCACCGACACGCTCCTGGTCGCCTCCGGCGGCGGCACCGTCCTCGCCACCACGCTGGAGAAGATCGTCACCCAGCTCGAAGCGGCGGAGAACCGGACAGTCAGGACCGTGGACGTGGCGCCCGCCTCCCCCGAGGACTTCGACGGGCTCTCGTCCTTCTATCTGGTCGTCGGCTGGTGCGTCGGCGGCTATCTCTGCGCCTCGATCCTGGCGATCAGCGCGGGTTCCCGGGCCGCCAACCTCTCGCGCGCGCTGATCAGGACCGGCGTCATGGCGCTCTACTCGATCGCGGGCGGACTCGGCGGCGCGATCATCATCGGGCCGATCCTGGGCGCCCTGCCCGGCAGCGTCCTGGCCCTGTGGGGCCTGGGCGCCCTGGTCGTCTTCGGGGTCGGCATGATCACGCTCGCCCTGCAGGCGCTCACCGGCATCGTGGGCATCGGCCTGGCCGTCCTGATCGTCGTCATCGCGGGCAACCCGAGCGCGGGCGGCGCCTTCCCGCTGCCGATGCTGCCGCCCTTCTGGGAGGCGATCGGCCCCTGGCTGCCGCCGGGCGCCGGCACCTGGGTGGCGCGCTCCATCGCGTACTTCGAGAGCAACGCGATCACCGAACCACTGCTGGTGCTCGCCGCCTGGGCGGCCGTGGGAGTCGTCGTCACCCTGGCGATGTCAGCCCGGCACAAGGCGGACACCAGCTCGCTCGACCTCGCGGGGAAGAGCATCGCGTGAGGGCGGCGGCCCCGTCAGGGGCGCGGGGAACTGCGCGACCAGCCACATACGGCCCGCAGACGAAAGGGGACCCGGCACTCGAAAGCACCGGGCCCCGATTCCTACCCCGCGCGGGGGCGCACCCTCAGCCGATTTCCGCGCCAACAGCGCTCAGCGCCTCCGGCACCGGCTGGAAGAAGGTCTCACCTCCGGCGGAGCAGTCACCGCTACCACCGGACGTGAGTCCAAGCGCGGTGTCGCCCGCGAAGAGCGCGCCGCCGCTGTCACCGGGCTCGGCGCAGACGTCGGTCTGGATGAGTCCGTTGACGACGTCGCCGTTGCCGTAGTTCACGGTGGCGTCCAGGCCGGTGACCGTGCCGTCGTGCAGCTGCGTGGTCGAGCCACTGCGCTGCACCTTCTGACCGACGGTCGCGTCGCCCGCCTTGGCGATGGCCTGGGTGGAGCCGTTGTAGAGGTTCACCTCGCTCGGGTGCGGGGTGTCACCCGTGTACTTGACCAGGCCGTAGTCGTTGTCGGGGAAGCTGGAGTCGGCGTTCTCACCGATGACCGGGCCGCCCTGCTCCGCGGACCAGCTCTTGATCGACTCCGTGCAGTGGCCCGCGGTCAGGAAGTGCGGGGCACCGTCCTTGACCACGTTGAAGCCGAGCGAGCAGCGGCCGCCGTCGCCCCAGATGGCGTCGCCACCTGCGATGAAGGGCTTGAACTCCCCCTTGCTGTGCTGGAGTTCGGCCTTCGATCCGAGCTTCTTCACCACGGCGCTGAGCTTGTCCATCTCGGCGCCCTTGACCGTGCGGTCCGCCGTCACGACGACCTTGTTGGTGGCCGGGTCGACCGCCCACGAGGTGCCGGGGATGGACGCCTTGTCGCTCAGCGTCGAGCGGGCGCTCTTCAGCTCGGCCACGGAGTTCTCGACGATTCTCGCCTTGGCTCCTGCCGCCTCGGCCGTCTCCGCCGCCGTCTCGTCGAGGACGTTCACGACGAGGTTCTTGCCCTTGGCGTCGTAGTAGGTGCCCGCGGCGTCCACGCCGAGGTCCTTGGCGATGGACGTGGCGAGCTTTCCGGCCTTTGCGACCGTGAGGGTGTCCGGCGTGGGGGTCGGGGCACTCTCACTCGCGTTCGCAGTCTGGAAGGTGACTCCGGCGGCGATCAGCGCGACAACGCCCGCACCTGCGGCGGCCGCGCGTCCCTTGGGTATGCGTCGGTGCTTCAACTGACGTCCTCCTGTGGGGGGTCGGCCCGCTCGGTGTGGGGACCTTGGGGGCCTGAAGGCGTACCGGCACGGAGTCGCACACGCTGGGAAAGCCGCGTCCATGCCAAAGGGTGCGGCCCACTATTCCGAGACCGTCCGGTAGCACACAAGGTCTACTTCAGGACGCGCACGCGACAAACACCGTGCGCCCCCTGCCTCTTCACCGACCCCGGTCTCGCCACGTCGGTTCCCGTTGCAAACACCGCGTGCGATCGGCCCTTCGGCAGCGGGTGAGGACTAGTCCTGTCCTGTTTTCGACTCTCCGCGCGCCGCCGGCTCTCCGGCTTCCGAATCCTGCGCACCGGATTCCGAGAGTGCGGGGGTCGGCGGCCGCTGTGTCTGCGGCGCCGGCGGTTGGGCCTGCTGGGCCCGTTCGAGGAAGCGCAGAAGCTCGACGGGGAAGGGCAGCACGAGGGTGGAGTTCTTCTCGGCGGCGACCGCGACGACGGTCTGCAGCAGCCTCAGTTGGAGGGCCGCGGGCTCCTCCGACATCTCGTGGGCGGCCTCGGCGAGCTTCTTGGACGCCTGCAGTTCGGCGTCGGCGTTGATGACGCGGGCGCGGCGCTCACGGTCCGCCTCCGCCTGCCGGGCCATCGAACGCTTCATCGTCTCGGGCAGGGATACGTCCTTGATCTCGACCCGGTCGATCTGCACACCCCACCCGATGGCGGGCGAGTCGATCATCAACTCAAGGCCCTGGTTGAGCTTTTCGCGGTTGGAGAGCAGATCGTCCAGGTCGCTCTTGCCGATGATCGAGCGCAGGGACGTCTGGGCCATCTGCGAGACGGCGAAGCGGTAGTCCTCGACCTGCACGACCGCCTCGGCCGCGTCGACCACCTTGAAGTAGATGACGGCGTCCACCCGCACCGTCACGTTGTCCCGCGTGATCCCGTCCTGCGCAGGGACCGGCATCGTCACGATCTGCATGTTCACCTTACGGAGCCGGTCGATCCCGGGGACGATCATCGTGAACCCCGGCCCGCGCACCGAACGCTGCAGCCGCCCGAGCCGGAGCACCACACCCCGCTCGTACTGCTTGACGACACGCGCCGCCGCCATGAAATAGACCGCTCCGACAGACCCGACGGCCACTCCCGCCGTCACCAGCTCCTCGACCATGCCGGCCCCCCAGGGTCCGAATTGGGCGTGTTGGGCGTGTACTTCGAAGGTAACCCCGCACGGCGCACAAAGGGAGACGGGAGACAAGGGTGAACCCCCGCCCGACGCCCGGGCGGGGGTTCACCTGCTGCTGGCTGCGGTCCTGCTCGTACGTGGATCAGGCGTATGTGATCAGTGGATCAGGTGTACGTGATCAGTAGACGCTCACGCCATACCGGCTCAGCGCCTCGGTGACCGGCTGGAAGAAGGTCGTGCCGCCCGAGGAGCAGTTCCCGCTGCCGCCCGATGTGAGGCCGAGCGCCTTCGTGCCCGCGTACAGCGGACCGCCGCTGTCGCCGGGCTCGGCGCAGACATTGGTCTTGATCATGCCGTAGACGATGTCGCCGCCGCCGTAGTTGACGGTCGCGTTGAGACCGGTGACCGAGCCGCCGTGGGTGCCGGTCGTGGAGCCGCGCCGCTTGACGGCCTGGCCCACGGTCGGGTTGCCCGCGCTGGTGATGTCCTGGCTGCCGACCGTGCCGGGGTGGCTGATCGAGCCGGAGTACTTGACGATGCCGTAGTCGTTGGTCGGGAAGCTGGAGCCCGTCGTGGACCCGATCGTCGTGGTGTGCCCGGAGTTGGACCACCAGGTGCCCGCACCGTCGGTGCAGTGCCCGGCGGTCAGGAAGTAGTAGGTGGTGCCGCTGCGGACGTTGAAGCCGAGCGAACAGCGCCAGCTGGACGCGTAGATGGCGTCGCCGCCGGAGATCAGCTTGTTGAACTTGCCGGGGGTGCGCTCGATCTTGAGGGCGCCCGCGTTGCTGCCCGCCGCCTTCTTGATCTCGGCGATCTCGGCCTTGGAGACGGTGCTGTCGGCGGTGACGACAAGGCGGTTGGTCGCCTTGTCGACGCTCCACGCGGTGCCCGCGACATCGGCGTCGAGCACCGCGTCGCCCGCCTTGGTGAGCTGCGCCGAGCTGAAGGTGGTGACGTCGTTGGCGTTCGCGGCGGGTACGGCGAGCGCGCCGGCGGCCACGAGTCCGGTGGCGATCGCGAGCAGACGAGTGCGTCTCGCTATGCCACTGCGGGGGGTGGTGCGCTTGTTCCTCACTTGTTGTTCCTCCCGAGGGGAAGTCAGTGGGCCCGCGTGGGTTGGGAGCCCGTGAGGCGCAGCCAAGAAACAAAGGGCGGACCGGATTCCGGATACGCCGTGCCCCTGACAAGCGCTGCTCGGGAGTATTCGGGCCGACGCGTGCCCGCACAAGGGCGTCTTTCGGCCGTCAGCCGGATACACGTCGACCGGCCCCGGTGGCTGTCGTACCTGTCGTACGCCACCGGGGCTCTGGGTCATCGGCTCCCAGTCAGACGTGTCACCGGCCGAGAAGGTTCCGTTCTCCGGCGGCGATCTCGGCGGCGAGGGTGTTGCCGGGCGGCGGGAAGGGGCAGATGAAGTGGTCGGCGAAGGCGCACGGCGGAAGCAGCGCGCGGTTGAAGTCGACCGTCGTGTGCCCTTCCGCGTCCGGCGCGGCGGGCCGCAGGAAGCGGAAACGGTAGCTGGAGGCCCCGCTGCTCGCGTCGGCGAACACCGCCCACAACGAGCCGTCGCCCTCCACCGACACCTGGAGCGTGTGGTCCTTTCCGGCCAGGCTGAAGGCCAGCTCACCGCCGAGACCGAGCCCGCGCTCCACCCCGTCGGCGTTGCCCACGCGAACGGTGCGTACGCCGTCGACGGTGCTTTCGGCGTCGTACGGAGTGAAGCGCCCCGGCACCGCCCAGCGCTCGTCGTACGCGGTGGCCTCGATGCCCTGGAAGGCGCGGCGCGTGGCGGACTCCGGGTCGAAGTCGCGGACCGCCCAGAGCCCTTCGCGCCGGAGCACGACGAACCGCCGCTCGCCGTGCGCGACGCGGGCCGCGCCGACAGGGCCGGGGTCGGCGGCGAGGCGGGCCTCGCCGCTGAAGGGCTCCCCGTCGAGGGTGAGGCCGTCGCCGGGACCCGCCGTCAGGAGGATCTCCTCCCCCGCATCGGTCCAGCGCCCGGGGATGTCCGGAAGTTGACCCTCCGGATAGTCCGCGAGCCAGTGCGTGCCGGTGAGGGAGAGCGGGCCGTAGGGCGCGGACACCGTCTCCGTCCGCTGCTCGTGCCAGTGCTTCCAGTCCTGTACGGCGTCGCTGTGCCCGGCGCCCGTTTCGGTGCTCATGGTGATCAACCCTTCCATAGGGGCTCGCGCAGCCCGAGGTGTGAGCGCAGCGTCGCGCCCTGGTATTCCGTGCGGTACACGCCCCGCTCCTGGAGCAGCGGCACCACCCGGTCGACGAAGTCGTCGAGCCCGCCGGGGGTGAGGTGCGGGACGAGGATGAATCCGTCGGCGGCGCCGGTCGCCACGAACTCCTCCAGTTCGGCGGCGACGGCCTCCGGTGTGCCGACGAACGACTGCCGGGTCGTCGTCTCGATGACGGTCTGACGGATGGAGAGCCCCTTGGCCCGGGAGAGCGCACGCCACTTCTCGGCGATCTCAAGGGCGTTGGTGATCTTCACCCGGCCCTGGACGAGGGTCGATCCGGGGTCCGGGTCGATGTCGGGCAGCGGCCCGTCCGGGTCGTACGAGGACAGGTCCACGCCCCAGACCTGCTCCAGGGCGAGGATCGCGTTCTGCGGGGAGACCTGCTGCCGGCGGATCTCGGCGGCCCGCTCCTGGGCGTCGGCGGCGGTGTCGCCGAGGACAAAGGTGACGCCGGGCATGATCTTCAGGTCATCCGGCTCTCGGCCGTACTTGGCGAGGCGGCCCTTCACATCGGCGTAGAAGTCGCGGCCCGCCTCCAGCGTGCCATGCCGGGTGAAGACGACGTCGGCAGCGGACGCGGCGAACTCGCGCCCCTCGGGCGAGTCCCCCGCCTGGATGACGACGGGATGCCCCTGCGGCGAGCGCGGCAGGGTGAACTCCCCCTCGATGTCGAAGTGTTGCCCCTGGTGCGCGAAGGGCCGCGGCTCGCCCTGCGGCGTCCAGGAGTCCCACAGCTCGCGCGCGGTCCTGACGAACTCGGCGGCGCGGGTGTACCGGTCCGCCCGGTCGAGATAGCCGCCGCGCCGGAAGTTCTCGCCGGTGAAGGCGTCGGAGGAGGTGACGACGTTCCAGGCGGCGCGGCCCGCGCTGAGATGGTCCAACGAGCTGAGCCTGCGGGCCAGTTCGTAGGGCTCGTTGAAGGTCACGTTGACCGTCCCGGCCAGGCCCAGGCGCTCGGTGACGGCGGCGAGCGCGGTCAGGACGGTGAGGGACTCGGGCCGCCCGACGACGTCCAGGTCATGGATGCGCCCCTTGTGCTCGCGCAGCCGAAGTCCTTCCGCGAGGAAGAAGAAGTCGAAGAGACCGCGCTCGGCGGTGCGGGCCAGATGCTCGAACGACGCGAAGTCGATCTGCGACCGGGACCGCGGATCGGCCCAGACGGTGGTGTTGTTGACGCCGGGGAAATGCGCGGCGAGGTGCAACTGCCGCTTCGTCGACGTATGCGTACGTTCACTCATGACGGTCCCCCGCGAGCGCGGCGTAACGGTTGGCGGGCCGGGCGAGGTCCAGGTGTTCCCGGAGGGTGCTGCCCGGATAGAACGTGCGGAACGACCCGCGGTGCCGCAGCAGCGCCACGGTGCCGTTGACCAGCCGCTCCAAGTCGCGGCGCGGCTCGGCGGGCCGCAGGTGGAATCCGTCGACGGCGCCGGACGCGTGCCAGGAGGCGATGAGTTCGGCGAGGTCGACGACGGCCTCGCCGTCGCCGAGGTCCACGGTGTGGTCGGCGAGGACCATCACCGCCTGTCTCTCCTCCTTCTTTTACACCACTCCCTAC
>NZ_JBHYIG010000066.1:0-35347 GCF_042740015.1 Streptomyces sp. NPDC059037 | reverse complement strand
CCCTGCATCAGGGTCAGCAGCATGCGCGCGAGGGCGAGCGGATCGCGGTCCTCCGGAAGCGGGGCCCGGGCCGGGGGGGGGGCCGGCGGCGCGTGGAGGCCCGGGTGCGTGTTGTCCCCCCCGCCCGCCACCCCCCCGGGGTCCCCCCCGGCACCCCGGGGCTTTTTCTGCCGCCCGGCAACACCCACGACGCAGTACGCGGACCACCTCCCCCGCGCGGGCCGCCGTCTCAGCTCTGGGCTCGCTGCAGCGCGTCGTCGTGACGGCGCAGCCGGACGCTGACCGCGCCGACGGTGATCAGCGCGGTGCCTACGACCGAGAGAGGCACGGAGATCACCAGGGCGGCCAACGGTTTGGGCCAGTCCCGGTCGGACGCGCACTGCAGCGCACTCTCATGCGCGTAACCGGAATCCTCGAAGTAGACGTCCCTGCGTTCGGAGTTGGCCGGCGCCGAGCAGTCCACCGCGTTGTAGGTGGAGTCGTACGGTGTGAACACCTGCCATGCGGCATAGACCCAGAACAGGGAGGCGCAGACCAGCACCCCGATCCCCCAGTTCCGAAGCCGCTCCGCCCGCAGCAGGAAGTTCTGTTCGACCGCCAGTGGGTGCACCTGCGTCTCCTCGTGTGGGCCTTGAGCCGGCATGAGCTGCCCTGGGACTCTACGGATCACGGTTCGGATTCACCCAGCGGGTGGCTCACGTGGCTCACCCGCCCAACTGAGCTGCCTTGACTGCGCGTTGGGCCATGACGTCCTCACAGCGCTCTTCCATCTGCCGCAGGGCGTCCTTGCGGTCGCGTTTGGGGAGCCGGTCGAGATAGGTGTGGCCGATGAGGTGGTCGGTCTCGTGCTGAAGGCACCGGGCGAAGTAGCCCGTCCCCTCGATGGCGACCGGGTTGCCGTCCTTGTCGAAACCTCGGGCCACGGCATGGTCGGTGCGGGCGACCTCCTTGGTGGCACCCGGCACGGACAGGCAGCCTTCGTAGTCGTCGATGAGTCGGCGGCTCCCGGGATCGGGCAGGTCCAGAACCGGATTGACGATGTGACCCACGTGCCGGATCCCGTCGTCGTCCGGGCAGTCGTACACGAACACCCGCAGATCGACGCCGACTTGATTGGCTGCAAGGCCTGCGCCGTCGGCCACATGCATCGTCAGGAACATGTCGTCGATGAGTGCCGACAACTCGGCCGAGCCGAACTCCGTCACTTCCTGGCACGGGCGGCTCAGGACGTCCTCACCGACCACCGTGACCCGGCGCACCGAACCCCGGTGCGCCTCCGGCGGCAGCGCCGGATAGGAGTCGACGGGACGCCCCTGAACTCGCACTCGCCGGTCGATGGGACGGGACCGCTCGTGACCAACAGGCATGACGCCTCCCCCTCGTTCAAGAACTTGCGATGTGCTTTGCAAAGTAGCAGACTTTGCAAAGTGACCGAAGAAGACCTCAACACCCCGCCCGACCACAGCCGTTCCAGCGACGGACTGCGCCAGCACGAGGTCCGCACCGCCCTGCTGAACCTGCTCGCGGAGGTCGGCACCGTCACGGCGACCGAAGCCGCCGTCCGACTGGGCTACAGCTCCGGGCTCTGCTCCTTCCACCTGCGCCAGCTCGCACGCCACGGGCACGTCGAAGAGGCTCCCCACAGCGGGGGCCGGGCAAGGCCCTGGCGATTGCGGCAGCACGGCCCCGACAGCGCTGCGTCCACGGACGAATTCAGCGACTTGGCCCGGGGGTTGGAAGACGAAAGCTGGAGTCGATGGCTCGCCCAACGTGACCAGGCGCCGCCCGACTGGCGCCGCCACGACGAGGCCTTCAGCGCCGTCGCCTACCTGACACCCGAGGAGATGAGCCGGGTCGCGGACGTCATCCGGCGGACACTCGCCCCCTACCAGGACCGCGAGCAACGCCCCCTGGCCCGGCCCGCCGGCGCCCACCCCGTCGCCCTCATCACCCGGCTGTTCCCCCTGCTCCCCGATCCGACGGGCGAGGCGAAGAACGACTGACCGAAGAACGGTCCCGCCTCCGTCGCCGCAGGGGCGCCGTGGCCCAGACCACCAGGCCGACGAGAGACACGATCACCGCCCCTCCGATCACGGTGGGGATGCTCGCCACGACGAGGAAGCTGAGCAGCAGCTCTCCCCACGTCGGTTCCTCGCCCATCGTGCTGCCGCTCTGTGCCATGCCCTGCACGACGAGCGCGCAGACCCGTTGGTTCCGCCGTGTCCTGGAGGCGCCCCCTCGTGCGCCGTTAAGGTTTGTAGTGGCGTGCTTACGCTGTGCGAGTCCGGCCGAAGCGCGGACGGCGGACGGCGGACGATGGTCACGGGGATGCCAATGGGATTCGGCTCTGGGCAGCGGCGCGGCGGGCAACTCCCCGTAGAGCCCACCAGTTTCGTTGGGCGTACGCGGAACTCGCCCTGGTGCGCGACGCGTTCGACGAGGCTCGTCTCGTCACGCTCGTGGGGCCCGGCGGCGTGGGCAAGAGCTGTACCGCGCTGCGCGGGGCCGGTGCTCTCCGGGAGCGGTTCCCCGACGGTGTGTGGCTGGTGGAGCTCTCCGCGCTGGGCGATGCGGAGCTGTCCCGGACACGCTCGCCTCGGTGCTCGAACTGCCGGAGCAATCCGGCATGAGCACGCTCGGCGCGGTCGTCGCCCATCTGCACGGGCATCGGGGACGGCGATCCTGGAGGCCGTGCGGGCGGACGCCGATGTTCCGCCGGCGGGGCGTCTGCCCGGTGCGCGGAACGGCGGCGGGGGCGGCGAACTCACCCCGCGCGAGCGGGAGGTCGCCGCACTCGTGGCGCAGGGCTTTTCGAACCGCGAGGTCGCCGAACGGCTCGTCATCTCCAAGCGGACGGCCCACACTCACGTCGAGCACATCCTCACCAAGGTCGACGTCACCTCACGTACGGAGATCGCGGCGGCGCTGCAGCGGTGACCACGCCCCCGCCGTACTGCGTACCTACGTCTGCCGCGCGGCCGCGCGTGTCACCTACGCATCCGTATCCTGCCCGCATGCCGATTCCGGGGCGGCGAATCGGCCGGACACTGTGTCTGCCGCCTGGCACGGGACGGGCTCTCATGGCTGTCGCGCCACGGACATGCCTGTGCCGCCACTCCCCCTCGGCGGCGCGGGAGGGTTCGGCTGCCCTCGTCCTCGTCGGCGGGGCAGCCGCACCCTGTCTACGGTGTGGCTGCCGAGCGGCGAGGGCGCGGCACGAGTTCGCCGCCGCAGTTGGGGCACGTGTTCTGCATGGCGTCGCTGCAGGGCACGCAGAACGTGCACTCGTACGAGCAGATCCGGGCGGACGCCTCCTGCGGCAGCGCCGCGTCGGCACATCGTTCGCAGCGGCCGCGCATCTCCAAAGCCATGGTTCTCCTGGCGGGTTCGGGGTTTCGTCGCCCGGTCAGCGGCGCCGGACGACGCCCATTCTCCGTGGAAGGATCTGGGCCTGAAAGCATCGACCGGGACAGCTTCCACCGGATCCGGGCCACCGCCGGGACACCTCTGCGCTCCCCTGGTGCGTACGTATGCCTCCCCGCCGTACGTATGCGAGTACCCCCTCAGGGCGGGCCGTCGCCCAGGGCTTCGGCGATGAGCAGGGCGACGTCGTCGCGGCTGTCGGCGTCGGGGAGGGTGGCAAGAAGCTGGTCGCAGGTGGCCTCCAGGGGTAGTTGAGGGCCCGAGAGGAGGTCCAGGATGGCGTTCATGCGTGTGTCGAGGGGTTGGGTGCGGGTTTCCACCAGGCCGTCGGTGTACAGCACCAGGCGGGTGCCGGGCGGCAGGTCGATGCGGGTGGTGGTGAAGTCCACGCCCTCGGCGGCGCCCAACGGGGCGCCGGTGGGCAGGTCGAGGAGGGCGGGCGGCCTGCCGGCGTGGTGGACCGCGGGCGGCAGGTGGCCGGCCAGGGCGATGCGGCACTGCTGGGCGCGGGGCTCGCACAGGGCGTAGACGCAGGTGGCGATCGTCTCCTCCAGTTCGCGGGTGAGCAGGTCCAGGTGGTGCAGGATCTCGGCGGGGTCGAGGCCGAGGCGGGCCAAGGTGCGGGTGGCGGTGCGGAGTTGGCCCATGGTCGCGGCGGCGGTGAGGCCGGATCCCATGACGTCGCCCACGACCAGGGCCGTGGCGTCACCGGCGAGGGGAATGACGTCGAACCAGTCGCCGCCCGCGTGTCCCGCGGATCCGGCGGGCCGGTAGCGGCAGGCCACGCGCAGACCCGGCGGGTCGGGCGGGGTCTCGGGCAGCAGGTGGCGCTGCAGGGTGGTGACGGCCTGGAGCTGGGTGCGGTACAGGCGGGCGTTGTCGATGCAGACGGCCGCGCGGGCGGCGAGTTCCTCGGCGAGCACGATGTCGTCGGCGTTGAAGGGCAGCGGGTTGCGGGCGCGTTTGAGGTCGAGCGCGCCGAGGACTTCGCCGCGGGCGATGAGCGGCACGGCCAGGTAGGAGTGGACGCCGGCGCGGGCGAGCACGGCGGCGGCCTCGTCGTCGCGGGCGATGTGCCGGAGGTGGTCGGGGCGGACGTGGGCGACGTGGACGGTGCGTCCGGTGGTGACGCACCGGGTGACAAGGCGGTCGGATTCGTAGCGGGTGATCTCGCCGGGCGGGTCGGCGGCGTCGGCGGCGCGGGTGGGGTAGGCGGCCTTGACGGCCAGGGCGCGGAAGACGGCGGGCTCGGTGGTTGCGGTGCGGTGCGGGGGTTGCTCGGCCAGGGCCGAGTCCAGGACGTCGACCGCGGCGATGTCCGCGAGATCGGGGACCACGGCGTCGGCGAGTTCGCGGGCGGTCTGGTCCAGGTCGAGCGTGGTGCCTATCCGCGCCGATGCCTGTGCGATCAGGGCCAGGCGCTTGCGGGCCTGGGTGCTGTGCAGATCCGCACGGTACTGCTCGGTGACGTCGATGACCGTCATGGTGACGCCGATGACCTGGCCCACGGAGTCCTCCAGGCGGAAGTACGACAACCGCCATGCCCGGCGCCCCTCCACACCCACGTGCGCACGCTCGGTGACGGAGCGGTCGAGCAGCGGGGTGCCGCTTTCCAGGACCTGACGCAGCGCGGTCTCGATGGCGCCGCGCTCCCCGAAGGGCAGTTCCTCGACGGCGCTGCGGCCCAGGCACCACTGGGCGGGCCGGCCGATGATCTGCTCGAGCGCCGGGTTGACCAGGACGTAGCGCAGGTCGGTGTCCACCACCGCCACCCCGGTCGGTGACTGCGTCACCAGCTTCCCGGACAGCGCCAGGTGCCGCTCGACCCCGCGTACGACGGATTCCTCGGCGGCGATCCCCAGCGCGTACCCGAAACCGTCCTGATCGAGCAGCCGCATGTTGCGAAACTCCACGAGCCGCGTTTTCCCGTCCCGGTGATGGACGGGAAAAACCCCTGCCCAGCTCCCGCCGTCGGTCATGACCTTGGAGAACAGATCCAGGGCGACATCGGCGTGCTCCTCGGAGACCAGGAGCGTGGCCGCGTACTGGCCGAGTGCCTCCTCGGCGGTCCAGCCGAACAGCGTCTCGGCCTGCGGGCTCCACAGGGTGATCCGCCCCTTGGCGTCGAGCACCACGGCGGCCACGCCCAGCATGTCGAGGAGGCCGCCCGGCGCGGACGGGGTGGGCGGGGTGAGCGGGTCGGGCCAGGGCCTGGCCTGGAAGGCGTCAGACGCGTTCATGGCAGGTTCTCCCTTCCCCGTGCCCGGCCGCGGACGGGCTCCGACGCCTTGACCCCACCCCGGCGGGAGGAGCTTCGGGCGGATCGGACCGCTTCCATCGTCCCCCGGATCGGGCCAGCCGGCCCATTCGGTGCGGCAGGTCACTCGCCTCGGCCCATGGTGCACTCATGCCCCGTCCCGCATGCGGGCACCCCGATGGCACTCGGTGTCACGCGACGTGCGGCCGACGCGGTCATCGGGCCGGTGCCGGTGCCGGTGCCGGTGCCGGTGCCGGTGCCGGTGCCGGTGCCGGTGCCGGTGCCGGTGCCGGTGCCGGTGCCGGTGCCACCAGGGTCCACTCGCCGACGTCGTCGGAGAACCCGCTGTTCATGGCGGACTGGACCTGTACGGGCCTGGCGGCGTCCGGCAGCTCGAAGGTGATGAAGCCACGGGCGGTGTCACCGGGCGAGATCGAGACCGACGCGGAGAAGGCAGGACCGGCGCTGGTCTTGGCGAACAGGGCAGCGGCGAAGTGCTGACCGTCCGCGTCGACAAGGACGGCTCCGTTGACCGGGCTGTCCTTGTACGGTGCCTCGCCGGTGTTCTTGAGCTGGAACTGGACGGCGACGGGGGCGGCGGCCGCCGCGACTGCCGAAGGAGCGGTCGTCTGCACGCTCACACCACCGGCCGCGATGAAAGCGCACGCCCCCAGCAGCGCTGCGGATACGCGGCGCATCGCTCCTCCTCGAGTCCGAAAGTATCGGCTCCCCGAGTTCTCGAGTTCTGCTCGGTACTCACCACGATCCTCCCTTCCCCCACGTTCGCCAACCGCCCGGCGAACGGCACGCCCGCATTCCCGTACACACCGGCCGCTCGCCCCTGCGACACGAGCCACGCCCCCGGCGCGCACCGGCCCTGCACACGCCGGAATACACGGCCCCGACAGTAAGTTGGGCCGACATGACAGAGACACCTTTCGACCCGCACGCACTGCTCGCCCAAAGCAACCTCGGCGTGCTCGCGACGCTCAAATCCGACGGCCGCCCGCAGCTCTCTCCGATCATGCCGTCGTACGACCGCGCCGCCGGAGTCATCCGCGTGTCGACGACGCAGCGCACCGCCAAGGTCGCCAACCTGCGCCGGGATCCCCGTGCCGCACTGGAAGTGACCAGTCCGGACGGCCGGGCCTGGGCCACCGCCGAAGGCACGGTCACCCTCACCGGGCCGGGCACCGACCCCGATGGTCCCGAGGTCCAGGCGCTGGTGGACTATTACCGCAGCGCCGCCGGCGAGCACCCGGACTGGGACGAGTACCGCGCCGTCATGGTGTCCGACCGCAGAGTGCTGATCACGCTGACGGTCGAGAACGTGTACGGCACCAGCCTCCGCTGACGGCCGGCTGCCCCTTGGACACGTACGGAGCGGCCTGGCCGTACCAGCCGCTCCGTCATCCAACTCAGCGTCGCCGTTACGACGTTCGGGTGGCTCGGCGGCGCGGCTGCAACCGGACCGCCGCCCCACCGCCTCCTCACCGGCACACGCACTCCCGCCCGACGTGAGGAAGCTGCCATGACCGCACCCGCCACCGACGCCATCCTGCCGACCGTGAACTGGGACGCCGAGGCCGACTTCCTGCTGCCTCCGCCCGACCCGACGCAGCGCCTGGACACGTCCCCGCATCCCCAGTCCGTGCTGACCGCCCGTGACCGGCACCGGCTGAACCTGCACGCCACGCTCACCGCCGCCGGGATCCCTCCGCACCCCGATGACACCAAGGCCATCGACGCGCTCAGCACCCTCGACGACACGGTTGCCCTCGCGGTCCGCCGCTGGCTCACCGCCGGCTCCTCGGCCCCGCTCACCTGAGCCGCGCGACCACCGAACACCTGAGCCGCGCGATGATCGCCGTCGCCCGGCAGCCGGGCGAAAGGCCGCGCGTGCTCGGCAGCGCCGCCATCAATCGCCTCGGCTCCTGAGAGATACGTAGCGGCGTGCCGACGGCGGTCGGGTTCCCGATTGTGCTTCGGTTCCGCCATGTCGGAGCAGTCGCAGGAGCAGGAGCAGCACGAGGACCAGCACGAGGACCGGCAGATCGCACGGGCCCGCGCCGTCGACAGCAAAGGAGGGCCCGGGCACACCCTGTTGCTGGCACTGGCGCTCGCGCTGCCCTGTGTGAAGGTGACGTACACGGTGGGCGGCGGGGCGAACGCGCGCGGCGTCTTCGTCGGCATGGAACCCGCCAACTGGCCCGACGTGGTGCTCGGGATGCTCCTCACCGAGCCGGCGCTCGGCGCGGTGTTCGGGATCGTCGCTTCGCGGGTCGTGTTCGCGCTCTTCGCGGCGCGCGGCGCCGTGCCCAAGGGACAGAGCTGGGCGGACACCGCGCGGCGGATCGCGTTGACGGTCGTCAACCCGTTCGCCGTGGGCCTCATCGCCGCCTGCTTCTACGGGCCTTGGTGGGGCCTGGCCACCGGCTTGATCGCCTTCGCGCTGCGCGAGGGCGTCGTCGTGGAGTACCGCACGGGCCGCCGCGGCAAGCGGCACCACGACTCCAGCTATCGGCCGGGCGGCTGGCTGCGCGGCGTGGCGGGCACCGAGCAGTGGATCGCCGCCGCACTGACCGTCGTCGTCCTGCCGCTGCTCGCGTTCAATGTCGCGCTCGACGGCAAGGCGTGGACCTCGGTGCTCGAATGCCAGGTGCAGAACGGTACGGAGACTTCGACGCAGCGCCTGATCGAACTGGGCCGCAAGGGTAACGGCGTCGTCGGCTGGAACCTGGACACCGAGGAAGTGTCCAACGGGGCGGGCTGCGAGGACACGGAGAGCCTGCGGGTGCGGGAGGCTTGGTGGGAGTGAGCGGGGCCGAGAGGAACCGGCGACTCTCACCCTGGACCGGAGGTTGAGCGTTCACTCGATGAGCCCACATCTCGATGAGCTCAGTCCTCCGTGACCCCACTTTCTGACCGGTCCCGCCCGCCGCGATGAGTTTGCGCGGTCCGGGCAGTCTCATCACCGTCAACCAACACAGGAGGAAGCACGTGCCACAGCTGTTGCGGGTCCAGAACTTCAATGTCTCGAGCGATGGGTTCGGTGCCGGTGAGGGCCAGAGCCTCGAGAGGCCGTTCGGGCATGCCGATCCCGGGACCATGTTCTCCTGGGCCGGCGCCACGGCGAGCTGGCCCATGCGCACCGACCCCGGAGGCAGCCGCGGCCTCGACGACTACCTCACCCGAGACTACGCGCGCAACATCGGTGCCGAGATCATGGGCCGCAACAAGTTCGGTCCCCAGCGCGGGCCCTGGGAGAACTACGACTGGCGCGGCTGGTGGGGTGACGAACCGCCCTTCCACACCCCGGTGTTCGTCATGACCCACCACCCGCGTCCCTCCTTCACGCTCTCCGACACCACGTTCCACTTCGTCGACGACGACCCGGCCACGGTCCTCGACAAGGCGCTGGAGGCGGCGCAGGGCAAGGACGTCCGGCTCGGCGGCGGGGCCACCACCATCCGGGAGTTCCTCGACGCCGACCTCGTCGACACCCTGCATGTGGCGGTCTCGCCGCTGAAGCTCGGATCCGGGGCGCGGCTCTGGGAGTCCCCCGATGAGCTCCTCGACCGGTTCCACCTCGACGTCGTGCCGAGCCCGAGCGGCGCCGTGACGCACCACCTGTTCTGGCGAAAGTGACGTCTCACAGCGAGAGTGGGCCGGCGCGAGGGTGCGCTGGGCGCTAGTCCAGCCATACTCCGTCGCGCATGATGACCCTGCCGCGCAGTTCCGACTCATCCCGCCACGCGCGCACGGTCTTCGGGACCACATGCACGTACAGAAACGTGGCTTCCTCCGCGCGAGGGTCCCAGCCGAACTTGCCGACGAACGCGTCCGCCGCATTCGTCGGCACGTCCCGGTCAAGGAAGCTCTCCGCCTCGCCCTGCAGCAGCACCACGTCGACGGTGTCGGGGAGCGACAGACGGACGCGGGGCTCCTTGCGTACGTTGCGTGCGGTCACGGAGGACTCGCCGGTGCACATCCATATGCCTTGTCCGTCCCACAAGAACCACAGGGGTAGTTGGTGCGGGCCGTGCTCCGGGTGGGACGTCGCCAGCCAGATGTCCCGCTCCGACTCGAGCCGTGCCAGGGTGTCGCGCTTGCGCTCCGACACATTGCGTCGTGTGGTTTCCGTGGTCTGCATGGATGGTGACCTTAGCCAGCAGCCGCGTCGTACGCATGGGGCAGGGGTCCTACGGCCGGCGACCGATCCGCTGCTCAGCCCATCGTCCCGGCCGCGGGGCAACTCGGCTGCAGGGGGCGGCAGCTGGGGGCAGCTACTCGGTGTCCGGCTCGGGGTCCCAGTCGAGGAGCCGTACCTTCGCCACCGTGCGGACATGCCTGCGCATCGCCGCCGCCGCCTTCTTGGGCTGCCGGGCCTCGATCGCCTCAAGGATCGCCAGGTGCTGGGCGTGTGACCGCGGGGGGCGGCCGGGCTGGCGCAGCGATTCGTTGCGGCTCTCGGCGATCTGGTCGGTGATGGAGCGCATGAACTCGGCGAGGATGCTGCTGTGCGCCGCCGCGGTGACCGCCGCGTGGAAGAGGCGGTCGCCCTCCACGCCGTGCGCGCCGTCCTCGATCTCGGTGGCCATCCGGGCCAGGGCCGAGCGGATGGCCGCCAGGTCCTCGTCGGTGCGGCGCTCGGCGGCCAGTTCGGCGAGCTTGGTCTCCAGGGCCTCGCGCGCGTCCAGTACGTCGGGGAGCCTGCGGCGGCGTTCGACGAGTTGCTCGACCGGCTCGACGTCGAGGGTGTCGCGGACCAGGTAGGTGCCGCCGCCGTGCCGGGCCTCGACCAGGCCCTGGACTTCCAGTACGACGATGGCCTGCTTCACGGAGGCGCGGCTGACGCCGAGCCTGGCCGCCAGGTCGCGCTCGGGCGGGAGGCGGTCGCCCGCTCCCAGACCGCCGTCGGCGACGTAGTTGCGCAGGCTGTCGAGGACCTGCTCGTACAGGCGCGGCTTGGCCGCCACCGGGCGCAGCGCGTCGGTCATGCCCGTCCCCCTTGCCCGCTCTTGCGCGGTGTTGGTCCCCTGCCGCGGCAGCGTAACACCGGGGGCGGCCGGCTCACCGGGTCTGTGGATAAGTGGCCGAGTGGATAAGTGGCTGAGCCAATTCATGTCGCGTCTCTTGACGCTCTCCAGGGACAACACCCAATGTGGTTCAGCCACTTGGCCACTCGGCCACTTGGCCACTCGGCCGCTAGCCCACTCGGCCGCTAGCCCACTTGACCGCTCAACCAATTCACCACTCAGCCGCTTGACCACCAACCCGCTTGGCCACCCGGCCACTCGACCACTTAGCCACTCGATCACATGGCCGCATAGCCACTCCACCACTCGCCGCCCCAGCCACTCATCCATCGCCAGACCTCGACAGGGGACCCAAGGACGGGAGCCCGCATGTCCGCCGAACTGATTTCGATCCTCGTGCTCGCCGTGGTGTTCGTGATCGCCACCACCCGCTCCATCAACATGGGCGCGCTCGCCTTCGCCGCCGCGTTCGGCGTCGGCGAACTCGTCGCGGACCTCGACGCCGACAAGATCTTCGCCGGTTTCCCCGGCGATCTCTTCGTCGTACTCGTCGGCGTGACATACCTGTTCGCGATCGCACGGTCCAACGGCACCACCGACTGGCTGGTGCACGCCTCCATCCGGCTCGTGCGCGGGCGTGTGGTGCTGATCCCGTGGGTGATGTTCGTGCTGACCGGTGCGCTCACCGCGATCGGCGCGGTCAGTCCCGCCGCCGTCGCCATCGTGGCGCCGATCGCCCTGAGCTTCGCCGCGCGGTACGCGATCAGCCCGCTGCTGATGGGCGCGATGGTGGTGCACGGCGCGCAGGGCGGCGGTTTCTCCCCGATCAGCATCTACGGGACGATCGTCAACGGCATCGTCGAGCGCGAGAACCTCCCCGGCAGCGAGATCACCCTGTTCCTCGCCTCACTGGTCGTCAACATCGTGATCGCCGGTGTGGTGTTCGTGCTGTTCGGAGGGCTGAAGCTGGCCAAGGCCAATGCGCTCGCCGGCGGCTCAGGAACAGCAGCGGAAGGCCCCGATGACGCCGACGACACCCACGCCACCACCGACGCTGCGGCCGCCCGTCTCACCCCCGCCCGCATCGCCACCCTCACCGCCCTCGTCGCCCTGGTCGTCGCCGTACTCGCCTTCGACCTGGATGCCGGGCTGACGTCCATCACCCTTGCCGTCCTCCTCGCCGCCTGCTGGCCCGAGGACAGCCGCAACGCCGTCAGCCAGATCGCCTGGTCGACGGTCCTGCTGATCTGCGGGGTCCTTACGTATGTCGGCGTCCTGGACCAGATGGGCACGATCGACTGGGCGGGCGAGGGCGTCAGCGACATCGGCGTCCCGCTGCTGTCCGCCGTACTCCTGTGCTACATCGGCGCGCTGGTCTCCGCGTTCGCCTCTTCCGTCGGCATCATGGGGGCGCTGATTCCGCTGGCCGTGCCGTTCCTGGCGCAGGGCGAGATCGGGGCGGTCGGCATGGTGGCCGCGCTCGCGGTGTCGGCGACGGTGGTGGACGTCAGCCCGTTCTCGACCAACGGCGCGCTGGTGCTCGCCGCGGCACCGGGCGTCGACCGGGAGCGTTTCTTCCGGCAGTTGATGGTGTACGGAGGAATCGTGGTGGCCGTGGTGCCCGCTGTGGTGTGGCTCGCCCTGGTGGTGCCCGACTGGGGGTGACGCGGCCGCGCCATCCGGACCGACGCACAGCTGACCAACGGCTTATGACCAACGGTTTACGACCGACGGCTTATGACCAACGGTTTACGACCGACGGCTTACGACCGACGGTTTACGGTCGGCTGACGAACAACATAAGGAGTACGACGCGTGTCCCCTCTCTTCCCGGCCTTGACGGCGGCACTGGCGGAACCGGACGGCGCCGACGCGCACCGGCCCGCCCTGCGCTTCGGCGACGGTTCCCTGACGTATGGCGAGCTCGCGGCCACGGCTGCACCGCTCGCCGCGCGCGTCGCGGGCGCGGGGCGGGTCGCCGTGTGGGCCACCCCCACCCTGGAGACCGCCGTCGCCGTGGTCGCCGCGCTCCTTGCGGGCGTCCCCGCCGTGCCGCTCAACCCGAAGTCGGGCGAGAGCGAGCTGGGGCACATCGTGGGGGACAGCGCGCCGACACTGATCCTCGCGGCCGGAGGCGATCAACTGCCCTCTCCGCTGGACGCGTTGGAGCGCGTCGACGTCGACGTGAACGCCACGGAAGCGGGGCGCCCCTCCCCCGCCGGCCTCGCGGAACGCGGCGCCGAAGACCCCGCCCTGGTCGTCTACACCTCCGGCACCACGGGCCCGCCGAAGGGTGCCGTGATTCCGCGGCGGGCCGTCGCCGCCACGCTGGACGCCCTCGCGGACGCCTGGCAGTGGACCGGCGACGACGTACTCGTCCACGCTCTTCCGCTCTTCCACGTGCACGGCCTGATCCTGGGGATCCTCGGCCCGTTGCGCCGCGGTGGATCCGTACGGCATCTCGGCAGGTTCGAAACGGCAGGCGTGGCACAGGAGTTGAGCGGGGGCGCCACGATGCTGTTCGGGGTGCCGACGATGTACCACCGGATCGCGGAGGCGCTGCCCGACGAGGCCGCGCTGGCCAAGGCACTTGCGCGGGCGCGGCTGCTCGTGTCGGGGTCGGCGGCCCTGCCCGTGCACGACCACGAGCGGATCGCGGCGGCGACGGGGCGGCGCGTCATCGAGCGGTACGGGATGACCGAGACGCTGATGAACACGAGCGTGCGCGCGGACGGCGAGCCACGCGCGGGCGCGGTCGGGGTGCCGCTGCCGGGTGTCGAACTGCGTCTCACGGAGGAGGACGGAGTGACGGCCGTCGCCGCCCGGGACGGCGAGACCGTCGGCGAGATCCAGGTGCGCGGCCCCAACCTCTTCACCGAGTACCTCAACCGGCCCGACGCGACGGCGGCGGCGTTCACCGAGGACGGCTGGTTCCGCACCGGCGACATGGCGGTGCGTGACCCCGACGGCTACGTACGCATCGTCGGCCGCAAGGCCACCGACCTCATCAAGAGCGGCGGCTACAAAATCGGGGCGGGCGAGATCGAGAACGCGCTCCTGGAACACCCCGGTGTGCGGGAGGCCGCGGTCACCGGTGAACCGGACGCCGACCTCGGCGAGCGGATCGTGGCGTGGATCGTGCCCGCCGATCCCCAAGCCCCGCCGTCGGCCGATGAGTTGGCCGACCATGTGGCTCGCAGCCTGGCCCCTCACAAGCGGCCCCGGGTCGTGCACTACCTCGACGCCCTGCCCCGCAACGACATGGGCAAGATCATGAAGCGGGCGCTGGCCCATGACTGACGACCGACGACCGGCGACCGAGGACGGGCGCCCCAAAGCTGGCGGCGTCCGGCGGCGCACGGCGCGCGAGGCCATCGGCCTCGTCACGGACGACTTCACCGAACTGCCCGCCCCGGCAGGCGAGTACAGGACGGACGGCCCCCTGTCCTGGCAGGGCTACGACGCCTCGCGCGCGCGTGCGGCCGACCGCACCGGCGAGGAGGAGTCGGTCGTCTGCGGCACGGCGACCGTCGGCGGGATCACCGCCGTGCTGATCTCCTTCGAATTCGGCTTCCTGGGCGGGTCGTTGGGCGAGCGCACGGGTGATCGCCTGGAGGCGGCGTACACGTACGCGCGTGAGGCCCGCGTCCCGCTCGTCTCACTCGTCGCGACGGGCGGCAGCCGCGTCCAGGAGGGCATGCGCGCGCTGGTCCAACTCCAGCGCGTCGCAGGGCAGTCCGCGCGCACCAGACAGGCCGGACTGCCCCAGGTCGCCGTCCTCCTCGACCCGACCACGGGAGGCGGCTGGGCCACCCTGGGGGCGGGCGCCGACGTGATCCTGGCGCTGCCGGGCGCCGAGGTGGGTTTCGCCGGTTCACGCGTACGGCCGCCCGACGCGGACCCGGCCGCCTACACGGCGGAGGCGCAGCTGGCGGCGGGTGCGATCGACGCGGTGGTTCCGTCGCAGGAGCTGGCACGGGCACTCGGACGTTGGCTGCACCTGCTGAGCCACCCGTCGACCGAGCCGGCCCCGCCTCCCCCCGCCCTGGGCGTCACCGAGCTCCCGGCCACCGGATGGGACGCCGTACGCAACGCCAGATCCCCCCAACGCCCGCACGCCGCAGCCTACTTGGACGCCTACTTCACACACCGCGCGGCGATCAGCGGGGACCGGTGCGGCGGCACCGACGAGGGCATGCTGTGCGGATTCGGCGAGCGCCCGGACGCCACCGGCCGCACGCACACGGTCGCCTACGCGGCCCAGACCGGCACCCCCACCCGCCCCGCCGGCTACCGCACCGCCGCACGGCTGATCCGCCTCGCGGACCGGCTGCGCATCCCCGTACTGACGCTGGTGGACACCCCCGGAGCCGCCAACGACGCGGCGGCGGAAGGCCACGGAGCGGGCGCGGCCATCGCGGAATTGTTCGGCGCAGTGGCCGCCGCCGACACCCCGATCACCACCTTGCTGATCGGCGAGGGCGGCTCGGGCGGCGCACTGGCACTCGCCGCCCCCACCAACACCTGGGCAACACCGGACAGCTACTTCTCGGTCATCGCCCCGGAAGCAGCGGCGGCCATCCTCAAACGACCACAGGACGAGGTGCGCGCCACGGCAGACCAACTGCGCATCCGCCCACAGGACTTGGTGGACCTCGGCGTCGTACGCGGCATCGTGGACACGAAAGACCCCTCCTAACGGGCTGACCCGCGATTGATCTCGGGGTGTGTCGGCCTGTGGGTCCGGCTGAGTCGTGGTTCAGCAGGCCGTGATGCGAAGGTGCATCAGCCAGGTGCTGGGCCCCACACCGACCCTCCAAGATCAATCGCAGGTCGGCCCATTAGTGTCGGGCGCATGACGACATCCCTTGCCAGCAGTGCATTCGACTCGCTCCGCCTCGACGCCGTGCCCGACCAGGAGACGCTGCGCCGGGTCTACGAACGCCCCGGCGCCGCGGCCGTGCGCAAGCAGATGACCGAACTCACCGAGCAGACCCGGCGGTTGATCGGCTGCTCATCGCTGGTCCTGGTCGCCAGCGCGGACGCCGAGGGCAACTGTGATGTTTCCCCGCGCGGCGGCCCCGCCGGGTTCGTGGCTGTCCTGGACGCACGAACGGTGGCCATACCGGACGCGACCGGCAACAAGCGTCTGGACTCCCTGCAGAACATCATCGCCACCGGACGGGCCGGGCTGCTGTTCGTCATCCCGGGGCGCACCACGACGCTCAGGGTGAACGGCCGGGCCTGCGTCTCCACCCGCCCGGAGCTGCTTTCGCAACTGACCGCCGTGGGCAAGCCGCCGGCCAGTGCGCTGGTGGTGGGGATCGAGGAGGTCTACCCGCACTGCCCCAAGTCGCTCCTGCGCAGCGGGGCCTGGAAGCCGGAGCAGTGGCTGCCGGCGGACGCCCAGCCGGCCTCGGCCGAGGTGACGCTGGCCCAGCTGCGGATGCCGGAACTGACGATCGCCGACATCGAGCAGGCGGAGGCGGACTCGCTGAAGTACCGCTACGAGTAACGGGCCGACCAGCGACTGCTGAACCACCGACCCGTTCCCCCCCAGATCAGCATGCCGAGATCAATCGCGGGGCATCCCGTAAACCATCAGCGGAGGGGCTCCCCCACACCGGAGACCGCCCGTCGAAATGTCGACGGTCCGCTGGGGGGGCTGCCCGACAAGCGGGTGAAACGCCCCGCCCTGCTCCGTCGCATCGACCCCCGAATCGGCCTGGCCCCCGACGACTTCGCCCTCCTGAGGCAGTGGGAAAAATCAGTGGCGGGCCCGGGGCGTCACCCACGAGCATGCACCCCATGAGCGACCAACCCGCACGCTGGAGCCAGGCCACCGTCTACCCCGACATGTGGGCCGACCCGGACGACGATCCCCGCGACGGCGAAGGAGTCAGTCCGGACGGCGAGCTTGCGACGCTGGAGGACTTTCTCAAGAACTACCGCATCACCCTGCTGATGAAGTGCGAAGGACTGGACGCGGAGCAGATGGCCCGTCGGTCGGTTCCGCCGTCGACGATGTCGCTGCTCGGCCTCATCCGGCACCTCGTCGAGGTGGAGCGGGACTGGCGCAACTGGATCACCGACGGTGATCCGGTGCCGAAGCTGTACGGCAAGCGTGACGCGGACTTCGACGGGGCCGTCGCCGAGCAGGCCGAGGTCGACGCCGCGTACGCCGCTCTGGAGCGCGAGCAGGCCGCGACCGACGCCGCGCTGGCCGCCCACCCGGATCTGGGTGAGCGGGTGGGGAAGGACGGGATCGCGATTCGCGAGCTGTTGGTGCACAGGATCGAGGAGTACGCGCGTCATTGCGGTCACGCCGACCTGTTGCGCGAGTGCGTCGACGGCAGGGTGGGCCAGTAGCGATTCGGCTCCGGTGGCTGCCCGATGCCGGGCGCTCGGGCAGCCTTATCGGTACGGACGTACCAGGTGGGAAGGGTCGTCCTCGGGGCCTATCTCCCTTGGGCCCCGGGCGTACTGGTCGCAGAATTCCACCGGTTCCTCGAAGTTGATCGCCATCAGCGGATCGGCTCCGGGCATCGGGATCGCGGGTTCGATGACGTAGCGATGGCACGTGACCTCGTCCAGCCGCTCAACCGGCTCCGTCGTGGCGAAGGCCAGCGGTCCGGGGCCGTCGCTGATGGTCCCCTGCACGCTCCACCTCGTATGCAGCTCGACGACGCCCGGCCGTGGGCACCGCCACGTCAGGCGCGTGACGCTGAGCGCATTGGCGTTGAACCACGCGCTCCATCCCCGACCATCGCCGAGAAGGCCCAGCTCAGAGGCCTCCATGACGCCGTACGAGAAGGGCAGGCTGCTCCAGTGGCCCAGCAGCGGGCTATCCAGGTCCATGCGTAGATCTTCGCGCAGCCGGAGCACCTCAGGTACCTGATTGGTACCTTGGTGGTATGCCATCGCTGAACGTGTCCTTCACGGACAAGGAGTTCGAGGGAGTCCGCGCGGCTGCGGCGGCCGCGGGCAAGAGTCTCAAGCAGTACGTGCACGACCTCGGTGTCCGTGAAGCGGAGCGCAAGCAGTTCATCGTCGGCGCCTCCGAATGGGCCGAGAAGCTGCGGTCCGAGTTCGACGAGGACCGCCCCCAGGAAGTTCCGCCCTCCGAGCGCAATGAGGGGTCCACGGCCGCCTGATGGTTCTGTACATAGACGTCGCCTGGCTCTTGGACGTCCAGGAGTTCGCCGTCGCGCCCGAGGACATGTCCGTGTCGGACTACTCCACGCTGGTCGCCGCCGTGGCCCGGCACAAGACGAAACTGCCGACCCTGGAATCCGCCGACCCGGACGCCGCATGGCGCGCCGCCGCGCTGCTGCACACCATCGTGCGCCTGGAGCCGCTGCCCTATCGCAACAGTCTGTACGCGGCGTTCGTCGCCGCCCAGTACATGGACCAGTCCGGCGAGGGCATCGACCCGCCCTACGGAGCGCTCTCCGACCTCGTACGCACCATCCGCGAGAGCCGCATCAGCGTCTACGCCGTCGCCGACCGGATCAGGTCCTGGAAGGTCTGACCGTGACGGGTCACGGCCGGTCCCCCGGCCTGGCGCGGCCCGTGGGCGTCAGCGGCGGGCGTTGAGCCGGGCGGCCTGGCGGGTCAGGTGGTCGCGCTCGGCGAGGTTGCGTGCCTTGTGGGCCGCCTCCGCGTACAGCCGTGCCGCCGTCGCCAGGTCGCCGTCGCGTTCGTGGAGGTACGCCGCCACCGCGGTGTGGCGGGGGATGGGGTCTCCCCTGCTCGAGCGAAGCCGAGAGCTTGGGGAAGTGTCGTCCAGCTTCGCGAGCGCCGTCAGGCCGGCGCGCGGTCCGTCGGCCTCGCCGACGGCCACGGTGCGGTTGAGCAGGACGACCGGGTTGTCGGTCAGGCCCGCGAGCTCGTCGTACCACTCGACGATCTGCGCCCAGTCGGTCTCCTCGGCGGTGGGTGCGTCGGCGTGGAGGGCGGCGATGGCTGCCTGGGCCTGGAATTCGCCCAGGCGGTCACGGGCGAGGGCCGCCTGCAGGATCTGGACGCCCTCGGCGATCGACTCGGTGTCCCAGCGGCCGCGGTCCTGCTCGGCGAGCGGCACCAGGCTGCCGTTGGGCGCCGTACGGGCGGGGCGCCGGGCGTGGTGGAGCAGCATGAGGGCGAGCAGCCCCGCCACCTCGGGGTGGTCGATCGCGGCCGCGAGCTGCCGGGTGAGCCGGATGGCCTCGGCGGCGAGGTCGACGTCGCCGGAGTAGCCCTCGTTGAAGACCAGGTACAGGACGCGCAGGACGGTGGCGACGTCGCCGGGCTGCTCGAAGCGCACGCCGGAGACGGTGCGCTTGGCCCGGCTGATGCTCCCCCAGCCTCCGGCCGGGGGTACCCCCGACGCCATGGTCGCCTCGGGCACCAGATAGGCCTGGGCGATCTGGCGGGTGGTGAGACCGCCGACGGCGCGCAGTGTGAGCGCGACCGCGGACGACGGCGTCAGCGACGGGTGGGCGCACAGGAAGTAGAGCTGGAGCGTGTCGTCGACCGCGGGCGCCGGCCCCGGGGCCGGCTCCTCGTCGACGCGGTCCTCACGCCGGCGGCGGGCGGTGTCCGCGCGGGTCGCGTCGAGGAACTTGCGCCAGGCCACGGTGACCAGCCAGCCCTTGGGGTCGCGCGGCTGGTCGGTGGGCCAGCCGCGGACCGCCTCGACCAGCGCCTCCTGCACGGCGTGGGCGGGGGGCCGCGCCGGCGGCGGGCCGCGGCGCCCCCGGCGGCCGCGCCCCCCCCCGGGGGGGGGCCGCCGCCCGGGTGGGGGCGGGGCCACACGGACCCGGCGCACCGCCCGGCCCGAGGCGGTATAGCCTGACTCCGGATCTCTCTTGATGCCAAGAGATCGATCATCGAGAGGCGATCGAAGCGGCGTCGGCAGGGGATCCAGCACAAGGGGCAGGGACCCCCACCGCCAGCTGTCTTACGGAGATCGCCATGACCCGCACTCCCGTGAATGTCACCGTCACCGGCGCGGCCGGCCAGATCGGCTACGCACTGCTCTTCCGCATCGCCTCGGGCCACCTGCTCGGCGCGGACGTGCCGGTCAACCTGCGCCTTCTGGAGATCACGCCGGCGCTGAAGGCCGCCGAGGGCACCGCCATGGAGCTCGACGACTGTGCCTTCCCGCTGCTGAACTCGATCGAGATCAGCGACGACCCGAACGTCGCCTTCGACGGCGCGAACGTCGCCCTCCTCGTCGGCGCCCGCCCCCGCACCAAGGGCATGGAGCGCGGCGACCTGCTCGAGGCCAACGGCGGCATCTTCAAGCCGCAGGGCAAGGCCATCAACGACAACGCCGCGGACGACATCAAGGTCCTCGTCGTCGGCAACCCGGCCAACACCAACGCGCTCATCGCGCAGGCCGCCGCCCCGGACGTACCGGCCGAGCGCTTCACCGCGATGACCCGCCTGGACCACAACCGCGCGCTTTCGCAGCTCGCGAAGAAGACCGGCACGTCGGTCTCCGACATCAAGCGCCTCACCATCTGGGGCAACCACTCGGCGACGCAGTACCCGGACATCTTCCACGCGGAGATCGCCGGCAAGAACGCCGCCGAGGTCGTGAACGACCAGGCCTGGCTCGCCGACGACTTCATCCCGACGGTCGCCAAGCGCGGCGCCGCGATCATCGAGGCCCGTGGCGCGTCCTCGGCCGCCTCGGCCGCCAACGCCGCCATCGACCACGTCCACACGTGGGTCAACGGCACGGCGGACGGCAACTGGACCTCCATGGGTATCCCGTCGGACGGTTCGTACGGCGTTCCGGAGGGCCTGATCTCCTCCTTCCCCGTCACCACCAAGGACGGCAAGTACGAGATCGTCCAGGGCCTGGAGATCAACGAGTTCTCGCGTGCGCGCATCGACGCGTCGGTCAAGGAGCTCGCCGAGGAGCGCGAGGCGGTCCGCGGCCTCGGCCTCATCTAGTACGTCTGGTACGTCATCGCGTCCGGCTCTGCCCGTACGCGCGTTCGTCCACTGCGCCCCCGGCGGCCGCTCGATCGGCAGCCGGGGGCGCAGTGCGTCCGGTCCGGTACCCGAGGGTGACCAGGGCCGCCGCGGCCACCACCGTGAGCCCCACGACGCGCAGCGCCGCCTCCATCCCGGAGGTGAACCCCGGGTGCGAGGCGAGGACCGTCCCCGTGACGGCCACCCCGAGCGCCGCCCCGACCTCCCGCGCCGACGTCCCGAGCCCCGAGCCGAGGCCCGCCTGGTGCGGCGGCAGCGACGAGACGACGCCGAGGGCGAGCGCGGGCATGGAAAGACCCGTGCCCGCCGAGATGACGAGCAGCCAGCAGGCGTACGCCGCGTAGGGCGTGCCCTCGTGCGCCGTTGACGCGCCGAGCAGTCCGAGCCCGATCAGGAGCAGTCCGCCGCCGACCAGCGGGCGGGGCCGCTTCGACCAGCGTGCCGCGAACCTGGGGACCAGGATCATGCCGACGGTGAGCGGCACGATGGCCAGGCCCGCACGGGCGGCGCCGTACCCCTTCACGTACTGCAGATACTGCGAGTTGACGTAGAAGAGCGAGAAGAGGCCGAAGAAGGACGCGGCCGTGCCGAGCGTCGCGGCCCGCAGCCTGCGGGACCCGAAGACCCGCGGGTCGAAGAGCGGCGAGCGGGAGCGCAGGGCGTGCCCCACGAACGCGGCGACGAGCGCCGCGCCCACCCCGAAGGCGATGCCGATGCGCGCCGACGTCCAGCCGTGCGCCGGGCTCTCGATGATGCCGAAGAGCACCGCGACGAGACCGCCGGTCAGGAGTGTGGCGCCGAGGGGATCGATGGCGGCCCCGACCGACTTCTCCGTACGGGGAGTTGTGCGCACCACGGCCAGGGCGAGCAGCGCGGCGAGCGGCACCATCACCCAGAACAGGGCGCGCCACGGCAGGTACTGGCCGATCAGGCCGCCGACGGCGTTCCCCGCGAAGCCGCCGAGCCCGGCGGCGAGCGCCCAGGAGGCGACCGCGCGCGGCCGGTGCTCGGGCGTTGCGGTGCGCACCAGGATCGACATGGTCGCGGGCATGATCAGCGCGGCGCCCGCGCCGGAGACACCGCGTCCGGCGATCAGCGGGACGGGCCCGGTGGCGAGCGCGCTGACCGTGGCGCCCGCGGCGAAGAGGCCGAGACCGCAGAGCAGCGCGCCCTTGCGTCCGTAGCGGTCGCCGACGGCGCCCGCGGGGATGAGCAGCCCCGCGAAGACGATGACGTACGCGTCGACCGTCCACAGCAGTTCGCTCGACGACGGGTGGACGGACGACGAAGTCAATTGCGGGATGAGGAGGTTGATGGCGGCGACCATGCTCTGCGCGACGAGCACGCAGGCGCAGAGGGTGAGTTCGGCCGAGCGCTTGAGCTGCTTGAGCGGCTCGGTCCGGTTTCGGGCAGGCGAGGGCAAGGCTCCTCCAGGGAGCGTCGTGGCGTGGTGTGGGATGCGCTGCCACCGTAGGCTCGCCGTCTACCTGATCTCCAGTGCAACCTTTGCAAGGGATATATGCGCGTGACGCATTCCGAAGAGACGCATTCCAGAATGGCGCATTCCGAAGTGGCGCCGTCCGACCCGGGCCGGGGCCTCGACCTGAACCTCCTGCTCGCCCTCGACGTGCTGCTCGACGAGGAGAGCGTCTCCGGCGCCGCCCGCCGTCTGCATCTGTCCGAGCCCGCGATGAGCCGCACCCTGGGCCGTATCCGCAAGGCGCTCGGCGACCCCGTCCTGGTGCGGGCGGGGCGGCGGATGGTCCCCACCCCGCACGCGCTCGCCGTCCGGGCCGAGGTGAGCGCCGTGGTGGAACGCGCCCGCGCGCTGTTCGCCGGTCCCGGCGCGGCCGATCTGCGCACCGTGTCCCGCACCCTCACCGTCCTCGGCAGCGACGTGATCGCCGCCGCATACGGCCCCGCGCTCTTCGCCCGCGCCGCGGCCGAGGCCCCCGGCGTACGCATCCGGTTCCTCGGCGAGAGCCATGTGGACGCGCCGGTGCTGCGCGAGGGCACGGCCGATCTGGAGGTCGGGGTGATCGACACGGTCGCGCCCGAGGTGCGGATCGAGCGGCTGCACGACGACCGGATGCTGGGTGTCGTGCGTCCCGGACACCCCTTGCTGCGCGGCGAGTTGACGCCCGAGCGGTTCGCCGCCGCCGATCACATCACGGTCTCCCGCAAGGGCAGACTGCACGGCCCGCTCGATGCCGCGCTCGCCGAACTGGGTCTGGAGCGGCGGGTGGTGGGCAGTGTCGGCACCTATCCGTCCTCCCTCTTCGTGCTGCTCCGCACCGACCTGGTGGGCCTGGTCACCTCCTGGGCCCGGCCGCTGACCGACACCCTGGGCCTGGTCACCTTCGACGTCCCGCTCGACCTGCCGCCGCTGCGGCTTGCCATCGCCTGGCATCCCCGGCACGACGCGGACCCGGCGCACGCGTGGCTGCGGGGGTGTGTGCGGGATCTGCTTGAGGTCACTTGAGGTCACCTGAACGAGTGCCGGGAATTCACCTGTCCGAGGGGCGTGCCCGCCTTCCCGCGGCCGCCGTGCGCGCGCTCCGCTTAGCCTCCAATTCCGATTGATCTCAACGGAGTTGGCGCCATGGCAGGTAACACCGAGGCCACCAGACTGCTGTGTGCCGGCGTCCACCTGGACGCGGTGTTCCGCGGCCGGGTCGTGTCCGAGCTCGTCGACCACGCGGAGCGTCCCGTCGCGCCGTCGTTCGGGGCCGATGTGCTTCCGGTGCTCGCGCACGCGCTGCGGGCCCGGCGCGAAGAGGTGACCACCGCGCTGCTCCTGGCAGCGGTGTGGATCGGGTTCCTCGTCACCGACGCGGTCCTTGCCTGGGACGCCCTTGAGGACTCCCAGGGCGGCGATTCCGGCGTGTCCGGCGCGGACTTCGCGCTGCTCGCCCTCGATCCCGAGGCGTTCGGCGCGCCGAGCCCCGGCACGTTCGGCGGCGCGGTGCCGGGCGGCTGGGCACTGTCGTACGCCGTGGTCGTCCTGCTGCTGTGGCTGGCCCGGGTCTTCTCCGGCCGGGGCGCCGACGGCAGCGTGCTGCGGAAGGTGAACCTGCCGCCGATCCTGTCCTGGCTGCGGCGCCGGCTCGGCTGGCTGGTGACGGGGTTCGCGTGGTGGTGCGCCGCCTCGTACACGGTCTTCGCGGTCATCGAGATCAAGGAGACCCGGACGCCGTACCCAGTGATCTTCCCGCTGCTCATCGCGGCCGTGGTGTGGCGGCACCAGTACCTGCGCAAGCGCATGCTGCGTACGCGCCTGGCACGGCAGACCTTCACCGAGACCGAGCAGCCGGCACTGCCCGCCCGCTTCAGCCGCATCGCCGACTGCATCCGCCGCGAACAGGACGCCAACGTCACCCTCTACGACGCGAACCGGCCCTTCATGGGCGCCGGGAAGCCCCGTGAGCCGTGGTCCGTCGTGCTCGAACTGCAGCGCGCCGACACGGAGTCGGGAGGCGGCCTGCCCAAGCAGCGCACGTACGAGCCGCTCTCCGCGCGCGAGGTCATCGAGATGATCCGGCCCCGTCTGAAGGACCTGCGCACCTCCGCCGGGGCCACGAGCGTGGACCGGCTGCGGGACCTGGAGATCGAGGAGTTCGTCTATCTGCCCGCGGGCGTGGGCCGCGACGAGCGGCTCCGCACCGGCCAGGTGAGCGACACCACGGGGGTCCACGCGACCGCGGGGGTCTACGACACCGAGCAGACCGAGCGGCACATCGCCAGGGCCGCGGGCGAGGGCGGCGAGGCACGGCGGCACTTCCTGCGCATCAGGGTCGGCGCCTGGAACGAACAGGTCGTCGTCTCGCTCCTGGTCAGGGTGCACACCCAGGGCGGGATGCTGGTCCTCGAAGTGGTGCCGCACGTACTGGGCCCGATCGTCCCCGAGTTCCGCGAGGTCGACACGGTCGTGGCGCGCGAGCCGGAGGGCCCCGTCCGCGACGCCCTGCGCGCCTGCGTCGACGGGCCCGCGGCAGGCGTGGCGGTCGGCATCGCCGCCCTGCGTGCGCTGCCCTCCGCCGGCACCTCGTTCCGGCTCTGGCTCGCACAGCCCGAAGGGCCCGTGCCCGCGCCGCGCGCCGCCCGCATGCTGCGCGCCCTGTGCTCCCGGCTCGGCCTGGGCGGCCCGGACCAGGCGCCGCCGGACGCCCCGCTGGTCTCGCTGCGCCAACTGGCGAGCACCGACGAACTCTCCCTCTTCCAGGAGATGGACGTCGCCCGGTACATCCGTACCCTCCAGGACCGCATCGGCGAGGGCGTACGCGACGCGCTGCGGGCCGGCGGCTACCGCACCGACCGCCTGGAACAGAACATCACGCAGATCAACAACAGCGGGGTCTACATCAAGGAGATGTCCGGCGGCGCCCTCGCCACCGGCACCCACGGCCGGGCCACGCACACCGAGAGGAGCACGGCATGAGCGGCGACGGGGAGAGCGGCGGCGCGCACGTCCAGATCGGTTCGATCACCGGCGGTTCGCAGGCCTTCGGCGCGCACGGCAGGGCCGATTCCACCAACTACTCGGTGGTGACGGCCGATCCGCACCACCAGCACCTGCTCACCCAGGTGCGGGCGCTGCGCGGCGGGCTGCCCCCGGCATCGGAACGTACGCCCGACGAGGCGGTACTGGACGCCGAACTGGACGAGGTGGAGCGGGAGATCGGCCGCAGCGGGCGCAGCGACGGCGAGCTGCTCACCCGCTTGCGCGGCCGCCTTGAGCAGTACACCGCGGCCGCCGCGACGGCCGCGTCCGTCACGGCGGTCCTCCAGGCGATCGCCCAGATCACGGGCTGAGGAACGACCGTGCGGATCTTCGACGCCGACCGGCAGGAGTGGGCGAGTCATGAGCAGGAGCAGCGGATCGCCGAGCTCCACGACCGGGACGCGGTGCGCCAGGACAAGGCGCTGCGCGGTGCGGTGTCGGTCCTCGCGGTCTGCGCCCTGGCCTTCGGCGGCTGGGCGCTCGGCTGGAAGGACGAGCCGGAGCCGACGGGGTACTTGACGGCGGTCGAGCAGCCCGAAGCGAGCCCCGAGGACACCCCGTCGCCCTCCGCGCCGGGCGGTCCGCCCGACGGATACGAGACCGTGCAGGACGCTTTCGGCTACCGGCTCGCCCTCCCCGATGAGGGCTGGACCCGCTCGACGGCTGACGCCGTGTACGGCCCGGACATCGTCAACTACCGCAACTTCGACGGGAGTCGAAGGCTCCAGGTGTACAAGGTGCAGGAGCCGAGCGGCTATGAATCGCTGCAGGTGTGGCTGGACCAGCCGAAGCGGCGCCTGCCCGACGGCTTCGACCGGCTCGACCTGACGCGCGCCGACGTCGGAGGCCTCCCCAGCGCCCGGCTCGACTACCTCGCCGACTCGCTCAAGGATGAGCCGGACATCGGTCCCTGGTACGTCATCGACCAGCGCTTCGAGTCCGTGGACGGCGAGCTCTACGCCCTTGCCGTGTACGGCGCCGACGCGGACGGCAGGTCCGACGAGGAGGCGCTGATGGAGACGGCCCTCGCATGGTTCTGCCCGCCGGAAGAGATCTGCCCCGAGCCGGCCGACTAGACGCGGCACCCATCCACCTCGCCCTCTGTTGTCAACATGCTCGCCGATGTAGTACTTCTTATACATGAGCGAGCAAGTGCACAATAGGTTGGCGATGGTGCGCGCGGAGCGAAAGGTGTCGCGTCAGAGCCTGGCCGAGGCGGTGGGGGTCCACTACCAGACCATCGGTTACATCGAGCGTGGGCAGTACAACCCGAGCCTCGACCTGGCGCTGAAGATCGCGGAGTTCTTCGGGCTGCCGGTGGAGGCGTTGTTCTCGCTCCGGCCGTTCCGCCCGCTCACGGATGAGGTCTACGGGAGGAGTCAGGGATGATGACGGACCAGCAGGCGCGGGAGATGACCGGGTACGACCGGCGGATGTTCGCGCTCATGAACCGGCGGGAGGCGGCGCCCTTCTACGCCACCGCCGCGCGCAGGCGGCTCGCGGTCGGCGCGCACATCGCGCTCACCGTGGCGAGCGTCGCGGCCTGGCTGCTGACCGTCGTGGGCGATCAGCGGTGGGCGATGTGGACGATGGTCGCCCTGCTCCTGCCGTGGTGCTTCGCCACCGGCGTCATCAACGGCTCCACGCGCGGCCTCCTCGAACTGCGCGAGCGGGCACTCGACGAGCGGCAGCGCGCGGAGAAGGCCCGCGTCGCCGCCCGCGCGCGGGGGCTCACGCAGTGGCTGCTGCTCGCGGCCGCCGTGGGTGCGGGCGTGGTCGCGCTCCAGGGCTGGGACACCGAAGGGCTGCTCTTTCCCGTCCTGTTCACCCTGTTTGTCCTGCACTGGCTGATGCCGCTGTGGGTGGCGGGGCTCGCGGTGGAGGACGAGCCCGCGGACTTCGACGAGGCGTGAGGGGAGCAGCCGCTCAGTAGTTGCCTGCCGGGCCGCCGTTCTAGACGCCCTGCAGCTGCGACACGTCCACCGAGTCCTCTTCGGACGGGGTGTCCTTCGGGACCGGCTTGTCGTACTCGGACAGCTTCAGCGTCGAGTCGGTCCCCTGCCCCTTCTCCGTGACCCTGACCAGGTACGGAGTGTCCTCGGCCGCGACGTACAGCGTGATGGTCTTGCCGTCTTCCCTGCCGGTGACGGGGATGACGTCGGTGCCGTCGACCGTGGTCCGGTCGCCCTTCTTGAGCGTCGACTCGTCACCCGACTCGTCCCGGAGCTCCTTCTGGATCTCCTTCAGGTCGCAGACCCCGGCCATGTCCTTGAGCAGGGCGTCATCGGTGGTGCCGTAGAGATAGCGGTCCCCGATGATGTCGGCCGCGGCCTCGCCCTGGCCGCCGGGGAGCTGCGCCTTCCAGAAGGCGAGGTCGGGCTTCATCCAGACCTTCTCGCCCTGTTTGATCAGCTCCAGGCCGCCGCCCTTGTCCGGCATGGTCAGCGAGCCGACGCAGTTGTCGTCCTGGTCCAGGGTCAGTTCCATCGTGGCGGGCTCCTCGTCGTCGAGGTCCGTGCCCTTCTGCTCCAGTTCGAGATGGACGGACTTGGCGTCGAGCAGTTCCTTCTCCGCCTTGTCGGAGATCTCCTGTGCGCTCAAGTCCTCCGTGCCGGCGAGCGCGACCGCCGGGGCGGCCAGGAGGGCGACCGCCGTACAGGCCGCTGTTCCCCACGCCTGCTTCCTGGAAATTCTGCGCATTACGCCACCTCCAGTGACAAACCCCTCTTCGAGCGTACGTTTCGCCCCGAGTGCCTGCACGGGCAGTGACACAGCGCACTTTCGGCCATGTAATACGCATGGTTTCTTCACCCGAGGGCAGGTGGACCCGGCTACCGCGAGTGACAGGCGGGGCATATGACAGGAACGGAAGGCAAACGGGACGTGTCCGCACAACAGACCATCCATGTGGGCGGAGAGTGGCTTAACGCCCTCTCCGGCGCCACGCGCGAGATCCTCGACCCGGCGGATGCCAAGCCGTTCGCAGTGATCGCCGAAGGCGGCACCGAGGACGCCGACGCGGCCATCGCCGCCGCCCGCGAGGCGTTCGACCACGGAGCGTGGCCGGACACTCCGGTCGCCGAGCGTGCCGCGCTGCTTCGCCGCGTCGCCGACCTCCTCGTACGCGACCGGGAAGAGATCGGGCTCCTGGAGAGCCGTGACGCCGGCAAGACCCTCGAAGAGGGCCGCGTCGACGTGGACTGCGTCGCCGACGCCTTCCGCTACTTCGCCGACCTGGTGATCGGCGAGGGCGCGGGCCGTGTCGTCGACGCCGGATCCGACGACATCCACAGCGTCGTCGTGCACGAGCCCATCGGCGTCTGCACGATGATCACGCCCTGGAACTACCCGCTCCTGCAGGCCAGCTGGAAGATCGCCCCGGCGCTCGCCGCGGGCAACACCTTCGTCATCAAGCCGAGCGAGATCACGCCGCTGACCACGGTCGCGCTCATCGAGCTGCTGGTCGAGGCCGGCCTCCCGGCGGGCGTCGCCAACATCGTGACCGGTCCCGGCCACACCGTCGGCGCCCGGCTCGCCGACCACCCCGACGTCGACCTGGTCTCCTTCACCGGTGGCCTCGTCTCCGGCACCAAGGTCGCCCAGGCCGCCGCGCTCGGCGTGAAGAAGGTCGCCCTCGAACTCGGCGGCAAGAACCCCAACGTGGTCTTCGCCGACGCCTGCGCCACCGAAGAGGGCTTCGACACCGCCGTCGACCAGGCGCTCAACGCCGCCTTCATCCACAGCGGTCAGGTCTGCTCCGCCGGTGGCCGCCTCATCATCGAGGAGTCCGTCCGCGAGCGCTTCGTCGCCGAACTCGCCCGCCGCGCAAGCAAGATCAAGCTCGGCCGCGGCACCGAGGACGGCGTCGAGTGCGGTCCGCTCGTCTCGCAGCAGCAGCGCGAGAAGACCGAGATGTACGTCGCGTCCGCCCTGGAGGAGGGCGCGGTGCTCCGCTCCGGAGGCAAGCGCCCCGAGCCGAGCGACGCCCGCCCCGCGACCGGCTACTTCTACGAGCCCACCGTGCTCGACCAGTGCCACCGCGAGATGAAGGTCGTACGCGAAGAGGTCTTCGGCCCGGTCCTGACGGTCGAGACCTTCCGCACCGAGGACGAGGCCGTAGCGCTCGCCAACGACACCGAGTACGGTCTCGCGGGCGCCGTGTGGACCACCGACGCCGGTCTCGGGCGCCGGATGGCCCGCCGCATGCGCCACGGCACCATCTGGATCAACGACTTCCACCCCTACCTGCCGCAGGCGGAGTGGGGCGGCTTCGGCAAGAGCGGCGTGGGGCGCGAGCTCGGACCCGCCGGGCTCGCCGAGTACCGGGAGTCCAAGCACATCTACCAGAACCTGGCGCCCGCGCCGGTGCGCTGGTTCGCGGGCTGAGCCCTCGATACGTACGACCGCTCATTACGCGCAGAACGTTGGAGTAACCGCATGTCCCAGACCGAGTACGACTACGTCATCGTCGGTGGCGGCACCGCAGGATCGGTGATCGCGTCCCGGCTCACCGAGAACCCGGACGTCACCGTCGCCGTCATCGAGGGCGGCCCCAGCGACATCGACCGCCAGGACGTCCTCACGCTGCGCAAGTGGCTCGGCCTGCTCGGCGGCGACCTCGACTACGGCTACACCACCACCGAGCAGCCGCGGGGCAACTCGCACATCCTGCACAGCCGCGCCAAGGTGCTCGGCGGCTGCTCGTCGCACAACACCCTGATCTCCTTCAAGCCGCTGCCGTCCGACTGGGACGAGTGGGAAGAGGCCGGGGCCACCGGCTGGGGCGCCAAGGCGATGGACCCCTTCTACGGCAAGCTGCGCAACAACGTCGTACGCGTCGCCAAGAAGGACCAGAACCAGATCGCCACCGACTGGGTCGAGGCGACGAAGACCGCGCTCGGCGTCCCCGAGGTCGTCGGCTTCAACGACAAGCCCTTCGACGAGGGCGTCGGCTTCTTCGACCTCTCGTACCACCCGGAGAACAACAAGCGCTCCTCCGCCTCGGTCGCCTACCTCCACCCCCACATGGAGGCCGGTGACCGCCCGAACCTCCACCTGTTCCTGGAGACCTGGGCCACCAAGCTGGAGCTGGAGGGCAAGACCGCCCGCGGCGTCCACATCCGCACCAAGGACGGCGCCGAGCAGCTGCTCACCGCCCGCCGCGAGGTGCTCGTCTGCGCCGGTGCCGTCGACACGCCGCGGCTGCTCATGCACTCCGGCATCGGCCCCGCCAAGGACCTTCAGGCCCTCGGCATCCCCGTCGTGCACGACCTGCCGGGCGTCGGCGAGAACCTCATCGACCACCCCGAGTCGGTCATCGTCTGGGAGACCAACGGGCCCATCCCCGGCAACTCCGCGATGGATTCGGACGCCGGTCTGTTCGTGAAGCGGGACCCGGACCACAAGGGCCCGGACCTGATGTTCCACTTCTACCAAATCCCGTTCACGGACAACCCGGAGCGGCTCGGCTACGAACGTCCCGAGCACGGCGTCTCGATGACGCCGAACATCCCCAAGTCCCGTGCGCGCGGCCGTCTTTACCTCACCTCCGCGGACCCCGAGGTCAAGCCCGCCCTCGACTTCAAGTACTTCGAGGACGAGGGCGACTACGACGGGCAGACGCTCGTCGACGGCATCAAGCTGGCGCGCAAGGTCGCGCAGGCCGAGCCGTTCGCCAAGTGGCTCAAGCGCGAGGTGTTCCCCGGCCCCGACGTCACCGACGACGCCGAGATCAGCGAGCTCGTGCGCAAAGCCGCGCACACGGTGTACCACCCGGCAGGGACCTGCCGAATGGGTGCCTCCACTGATGAACTCGCCGTGGTCGACCCGGCTCTGCGGATCCGGGGACTCGAAGGAATCCGAATCGCGGACGCATCCGTCTTCCCGACGATGCCGGCCGTGAACCCGATGATCGGAGTGCTCATGGTCGGGGAAAAGTGCGCGGAACTGCTGACCGGGAGTGATGTCCGATGACCACCACCACTGAGAAGACGCCCGCCACCGACGCGGCGGAGCCCGTGTTCACCGTCCGGGACCTGTGGAAGGTCTTCGGGCCCAAGGCCAAGGGCGTACCGGGCAACGAGGAGTACGCGGGTCTTTCCGTGGCCGAGCTGCGCGAGCGCACCGGCTGCACGGCGGCCGTCCGGGACGTCAGCTTCGACGTCCAGAAGGGCGAGGTCTTCGTCGTCATGGGCCTGTCCGGATCCGGCAAGTCCACGCTGGTGCGGACCCTGACCCGGCTCATCGAGCCGACCAGCGGCTCCATATCCATGGACGGCACCGACGTGCTCGGCATGGACAAGAACCAGCTGCGTGAACTGCGCCGCCACAAGGCCGCGATGGTCTTCCAGAACTTCGGCCTCCTTCCGCACCGCACGGTCCTCGACAACGTCGCGTACGGCCTGGAGATCCAGGGCGTCGGCAAGGCCGAGCGCCGCGCCAAGGCCATGGAGGTCGTCGCCAAGGTCGGCCTCGAAGGCCTGGAGCACCGCCGCCCCACCCAGCTCTCCGGCGGCCAGCAGCAGCGCGTCGGCCTGGCCCGCGCCCTGGCCGTCGACCCCGAAGTGCTGCTCTTCGACGAGCCGTTCAGCGCGCTCGACCCGCTGATCAGGCGGGACATGCAGGAAGAAGTCATCCGCCTGCACCGCGAAGAGGGCCGCACGATGGTCTTCATCACCCACGACCTGAGCGAGGCGCTGCGCCTGGGCGACCGCATCATGCTGATGCGGGACGGCGCCATCGTGCAGCTCGGCACCCCCGAGGAGATCGTCGCCAACCCGGCCGACGACTACGTCCGCGACTTCGTCCAGGACGTGGCGCGCGAGCAGGTCATCTCCGTACGCCGTGCCATGCGCCCCGCCGAGGGCGGCGAGGCCGAGACCGGTGCCGCGATCGGCCCGGACACGCTGGTCGTCGACGCGATCGAGGCCGTCGCGCGCAGCGGTGAGCACTGCCGCGTCGTGGAGGGCGGCCGCACCCTCGGCGTCGTCGACCACGAGCAGCTGCTCGCGGTGGTCGCGGGCCTCGACAATGACCCCCAGGACAAGGAGGTGGCGGCTGTATGAGTGTCGCCCCGTCTCCGGTACTGGAGAAGAAGGACAGCGTGTCCCCGCCGGGCCTCTCCGAGGGCCGCGGGCCGCTGGCCGGTCTGCTGCGCAACCCCAAGGCCATCGCGCTGCTCTGCGCCGTCCTCGTCGCGGTCGTCTCGGCGGCCGTCACCGCGAACGGTGTCTGGCCCTCCGATCTGACCTTCGACGTGCGCTCGCCGCTCGACGACGTCAGCACGTGGATGGCGCAGAACCGCGACACCCACCCGATCTTCCTGTACTTCCTGCTGCACATCAGCAACACCTCGGAATCCGCGGTGGACGCTGTGCTCAGCGGCCTGGAGAGCCTCGGCTTCATCGGTGTGACCGTCGCCGCCGTGCTCATCTCCTGGTACGCGGGCGGCGCCGGCCTGCGTCGGCGCGCACTGACCCTCGCGGGCACCGCCTTCGCCGCCTTCGCGGTGATCGGCCTGCTCGACGTGTGGGAAGAGGCGATGGAGACCCTCGCCCTGATGGTCGTCTGTGTGGCCGTCGCGGCGCTGGTCGGTGTGCTCCTCGGCCTCGCGGCCGGGCTCTCGGACCGCGCCGAGCGCTTCCTGCGGCCGGTCTTCGACACCATGCAGGTGCTTCCGGCCTTCTCCTATCTGCTGCCCGTCGTGATGATGTTCGACGTCGGCACCCCGGCCGTCTTCATCTCGACCGTCATCTACGCCTCCCCGCCGATGGCCCGGCTCACCTCGCTCGGCCTGCGCGGCGCCGACGCGGCCGCCCTGGAGGCCTCGCAGTCGCTCGGCGCCAGCACCTGGCAGCGGCTGTGGACGGCCCGCCTTCCGCTGGCCCGCAAGCCGATGCTGCTCGGCCTCAACCAGACGATCATGATGTCGCTCTCGATGGTCGTGCTCGCCACGGTGGTCGGCGCCGGCGGTCTGGGTGACCCGATCTTCACGGCGATCTCCACCCTCGACGTGGGCCTCGCGGCCCCGGCGGGCATCGCGATCGTGCTGATCGCCATCTGGCTGGACCGGACGACCGCGGGGTTCGGCGCACGCATCGACGACTCGGCGCCCCCGCGCAGCGCTTTCGCGACGCGCGTCCTGTGGGCCGTCATGGCCGCCGTGGTCGCGGGCGCCACCGTCCTCGGCCAGGCGCTCGGCCGCACCGAGTGGCCGGAGAACTGGGTCGTGGACATCTCCCAGCCGATCAACGACGCCTCCGGCTGGGTCGAGCGGGAGTTCGGCTCCGGCGTCCCCATCGTCGGCGGCACCCACACCTGGGCGAGCCTCTTCACCCGCGGCGTCATCAACCCGATGTTCGACGGCCTGCTCGCCACCCCGTGGTGGGCGCTGCTTCTGGTCGCCGGTGTCCTGGCCTATCTGGCCGGCCGCTGGCGCTCGGCGGTCACCGTGGTGCTCGCGCTCGCCGCGATCGGCGGGATGGGGCTGTGGAACAAGTCGATGGACACGCTCTCGCAGGTGATCGCCGCCCTGGTGGTCACGCTGATCCTGGGCTTCGCCATCGGTGTGCTCGCGGCCCGGGTCGACTGGGTGGAGCGGACGATCCGGCCGGTGCTCGACACCATGCAGACCCTGCCGGCCTTCATCTATCTGATCCCGATGGTCGGGCTGTTCGGCAACGACCCCTCGGCCGGCGCGGTGGCCGCCGTCATCTATGCGCTGCCCGCCGTGATCCGCATCACGGCCTCGGGCATCCGCCAGATCGACCCCTCGGCCCTGGAGGCGGCCCGCTCACTCGGCGCCTCCACCGGCCAGCAGCTCTGGCAGGTCCAGCTGCCGCTGGCCCGGCCCGCACTGCTCGTCGCCCTCAACCAGGGCGTCGTCCTTGTCCTCTCCATGGTCGTCATCGGCAGCATGATCGGCGGCGGCGCGCTCGGTGTGGACGTGATCAAGGCCCTCACCAAGGGCGACCTCGGCCTCGGCATGACGGCCGGTATCGCGATCGTCTGCCTCGGTGTGCTGCTCGACCGCATCTCCCAGCCCGGCAAGGACGTCAAGGAACGCGCACTGCGCTGACGTACGCACCCCCCGAACCGCTCTCCTGCTACGTAAGGGAACAGTCTCGTGAACCACAGCAAGCGGATACGCACTACTGTCATCGCCGCTCTCGGCGCCGCGTCCATGGTCGCGCTCAGCGCCTGTAGCGCCGCCGACACCAAGTCCTCCGGCAGCTCCGACGAGGTCACCATCTCCGTGCCCTCGTGGGTCGGCGCGCGCGCCAACGCCGAGGTCGCCAAGGTGCTCCTCGAGGAGGAGGTCGGCGTCAAGAAGGTCGACCTCAAGCAGCTCGACGAGCCGATCGCCTGGGACGCGCTGAACAACGGCAAGGCCGACGCGATCCTGGAGGACTGGGACGGTCAGCCCAAGAAGCAGAAGCTCTACATCGACCAGAAGAAGACGGTCGTCAAGGGCGGCGACCTGGGTGTCACCGGCCACATCGGCTGGTACGTCCCGAAGTACTACGCGGACAAGCACCCCGAGATCCTCGACTACAAGAACCTCAACAAGTTCGCCAAGGACTTCAAGAGCGACCGCAGCGGCGGCAAGGGCGAGTTCATCGGCGCGGCGCCGTCGTACACCACGTACGACGAGTTCCTGATCAAGAACCACAAGCTGAACTTCAAGATCAAGGACACCGGTAACGAGGCGGCCCAGATCAAGGAGATCCAGGGCAAGTACGCCGCCAAGAAGCCCTTCATCACCTACTGGTGGGAGCCCCTGTGGGCCAACGCCGACATGGACCTGGTCGAGGTGAAGCTGCCCGAGTTCAAGGAGGGCTGCAACGAGCCGGAGACCGCCACCAAGTGCGGCTACGCCAACACCCCGCTGCAGAAGTACTTCAACGCCGACTTCGCCAAGGACGGCGGCAAGGCGGCCGAGTTCCTGAAGAACTTCAAGTGGACGACCGAGCAGCAGAACGAGGTCGCCATGTCCATCGCCAAGGACAAGATGAGCGGCGAGGCCGCGGCCAAGAAGTGGGTCAAGGAGAACAAGGACGTCTGGGAGTCCTGGATCCCGAAGAAGTGACGTAACTGCCATACGCGACGGTGCCGGGCGCCCTTTCAAAGGGCCCCCGGCAC